>JAHOYU010000013.1 GCA_019038625.1 Candidatus Latescibacterota bacterium
GAGTAGATCGGCACAGTGCTTAGTATCATTTCAGAGCCGGTCACGATATCCCGTGAATCCTCCCATGTGAGATTGATGACGCTGGCTCCGGTCCTGACACCATGCATCCTCGAATATCCCGGACGGATGACAAGGACGTTCGAACCAAGCGACTCAAGTCGCTCATTGATCCTCTCCTGAGTGATCTGCCCGAGGACGACCACGTAGAGGACGGCCGCGATTCCTACAGCGATCCCCGTCAGAGTCAATATTGACCTCAGAGGATTTGATCTCAGGCTATGAAAAGCTATTGCGATATTTACAAATATTGCCATCTGACGTTTGAATCCGTTCCTGTTCACTGATTCTTTTTGTTATCGTTCGACTTGTCCGCCCCGAAGCTGCGGCTTCTTCTTATTCTCTGTTCCAGTCGCAGGTTCTCTTCCTTCAGCCGTGACGTCATCGGGACACCGAGAATATCGCCTTCGCTGAGGCCTGAGATTATCTCTACATTCCTGTAATCATAGAGGCCTGTTTCCACTTCTTTTTCTATCCAGGAGTCTCCGTCCCAGAGGAGTACCATCATCCCTTTCTCTGCCGAGCCATCTCCCCTGACGGCCTGAAATGCCACAGAGGGAACGAGAAGAGCATCTTCCTTCCTTACAATAATTATCTGCACCGAAGCGTTCATCCCGGATTTGAGCCTTCCGTCATGATTCTCCACTTCGGTGATAATATCAAACAGGGTGACGTTCTGTTCTATCTTTGCCTCGGGAGATATCCTGGCGATAAGGCCATTAAAACTGAGCCCGGGGTAGGCTTCGGCCATGATCGCGGCAGTCTGACCGACTTCGATCTTACCGATATCGATCTCATCGATCCCCGCTTCGATATGGACTCTGCTCATGTCTGCTATGTCCGCAATCGCCGTTCCACCGCTTACATTACTGATCCCTGAAACGATTATCTGGCCTTCCTCCACATATTTCTGGAGAATCACACCATCTATCGGTGCCCGGACAGTAGCTTCGGCAAGCCGTTCGCTGGCACGGTCCAGAATAGTCTCTGCCTGTATCAGTTTTCCCCTGGCGATCGCCAGGCTTAGTTCGATCTGATCATTTTCCTCTTCGGAAATATAGTTCTGTTTAAAAAGTTTCTCTCTTCTGTTAAACGACCTTGTCGCCTGTTTCAGTTCGGCGCGGGCGATGTCCACATCAGCCTGGGCCTGATTTACTGCAGCCAGTTCGTCCTTCTGGTCGAGTCTGGCTATCAGGTCACCCTTTCGTACAAAATCACCCTCTTCTATCGGGAGTTCCATTATCATCCCGCTCGCCTTTGATTTCATCTCGACCCTGTCGATCGGTTTTACTTCTCCATTGGCGGAAACGCTGATCTGAAATATTCCTCTTTTTACGGGGATCTTTTTAAATTCAGGGCCACTTTCAGAATCATGCCCTCCATTACCACATCCCTGGATCATCACAAGGGACAGGAGAATGGCAACTACTGCTACTCCGGCCTGGCGCAGGCCGATATGGCGCCGGTTGGTCTTGAATAGATATTTCAAAGTCACTCACTTCAGAAAATACTGATAATTAAGGAGAGTACATTGGGAATATCTCTCCAGGACGAACGTCTGCATAATATAGCACAATATTCTCGAAAATCGCAAATTTCAACAAACAGGAGAATTACTCATTTTCGCCGGGCCGATCTCGATGACCGAAGCTGTGATTGACCACTGCAACCCCTTGTTCTATAATCTGAAGTTTGAATCGGAACAGTGAGTTTTAAAAAGGATCCCAATATGTACAAGCAGCTTGTCTCCCGCCTCTTCACCACTCATAAGTCGGATAACGAGATCTATCACGACCTTATGCAGTTCAAGGTGAGAGAGATCCTGCTTGTAGCAACGATCTACGACGCGTTTATCCTCGAACAGGAAGGGAAACTGACCGAACTGATATTCGGTGAATATCATCAGCTCAATCTTTCCACCGCGCCGAGGGTCACAGCCGTCGCCTTCGGTGAAGAAGCTCTCGATATGCTCGGTGAGCACAAGTTCGACATGATTATCCTTACAATGAGAATAGACGAGATGACCCCCTTCGAACTCGGTGACCGTATCAGGGAAAAGGACAATTCGATCCCGGTCCTTCTTCTTCTTAACGACGATAATGACCTTGCCCTGATATCCGGGAAGGAAAACAGGCTCAAATGTTTTGACAGGGTTTTCATCTGGAACGGTGATGCCAAAGTCCTTCTCGCCATGATCAAGTATATAGAGGACAAGATAAATGTGGTGAACGATACAAGGATAGGACTTGTAAGGGTGATCCTCCTCGTCGAGGACTCGATACATTATTTTTCGAGATACCTTCCCATACTTCACACTGAGATCATGAGACAGACCCAGAGGCTGATCGCCGACGAGAATCTCGTCGAAATGAAAAAGCTTCTCAGAATGCGCACCAGGCCGAAGGTCCTGATGGCTGAAAACTGGGAAGAGGCCGTGGAGATATTCGACAAATACAGAGATTATCTGCTCTGTGTCATCTCCGACGTGAAATTCACGAGAGAGGGAGTCCTGGATGAAAAAGCGGGTGTCAACCTGATCAGGCACTTCCAGTCCGAACTTGAGTTCCTGCCTGTCCTCCTCCAGTCATCCGACCCTGATAATTCGAGGAAAGCAGCAGAACTCGGTGCGGCGTTCCTCGACAAGAACACTGACGACCTTTCCCGCGATCTTACCGATTTCATCAATTTCAATCTGGGATTCGGCGATTTCATTTTTCGGAATGATAGCGGCAAACAGATCGCCACAGCACGTTCGACATCCGAATTTCGAAAACTGCTCAAGACGATACCCGACGAATCTCTCGTATTCCATTCAAACAGAAACCATTTTTCCAGCTGGCTGATGGCCAGGGGTGAGATCCAGATAGCCAAATTCATCCAACCGATGACCGTCTCCGATTTCGAGACATACGGAGATTTGAGAAAACACCTGGTCGAAGTATGCAATATCGCTCACAGGCAAAAGACAAGGGGCAGGATCGTTCTGTACGACGATACCGTGCAGATCGAGGAAGAAGGGGTAGTCAGACTGACAGACGGATCGATAGGAGGCAAGGCCCGGGGCATGGTCTTTCTGAACATGCTTGTGGAGAACAAGGACCTGTTCTCGCTCAACTCCAGCATCAACGTCGCAATCCCCCAGACCGCGATCATAGGAACCGAGGAATACGATCGTTTCATCGAGACTAACGGGTTTCGCGACAGATTTGCAGACATTTCAGATCAGGAGGAAATAAAAAAGCTGGCTGTGGCCGGTGGACTCTCCGACCAGCTCCGGGAAAAACTCAGGCTCATGCTTGAATCAGCAGATTACCCTCTTGCGGTGAGGTCTTCCAGCCTTTTCGAAGACTCGATCTCGCAGCCCTTTTCTGGAATCTATGAGACCTACTTTCTCCCTAACAATCATCCTGATATAGAGGTGAGGATTCAGAGACTCGAGGAAGCGATCAAACTGGTGTACGCATCTGTTTATTCTTCCCCGGCACGCTCATATCTGGAAGCGATCAATTACAAGATCGGCGAAGAAAAGATGGCTGTACTGATCCAGAGAGTAGTCGGCAACCGTCACAAAAACCGCTTCTACCCTCATATTTCCGGCGTGGCACAATCGTATAATTACTATCCGGTATCCTACCTCAAGCCTGAAGACGGAATAGCAGTCATTGCCATGGGCCTGGGAATGTACGTAGTGGACGGAGAGAAGGCATGGCGTTTCTGCCCGAATCACCCGGGCATCGATTTCATCGCCCAGGAAGATTTCGTCAAGGAATCCCAGACACATTTCTACGCCATCAACATGGATGAGAACGGTGCCGGGATTCTCGAGGGAGGCAACGATAACCTCCTTTCACAGGACATCGATATTGCCGAAAAGGACGGCACATCAGAATTCTGTGTATCGGTCTGGGATGCCCAGGACAGCTCGATAAGAGTGGGAAACATGTACAAGGGCCCCAGAATCGTGAACTTCGCATCGATTCTCAAATATGACTATATTCCTCTTGCGAAAACGGTCGAAGCGACTATCGAAATAGTGAAAAGTTCGATGGGTATGCCGGTACAGATCGAGTTCGCAGTCGATCTCAACGAAGGAATCGGTGGAAAACCTACTTTCTACATCCTGCAGATCAAACCTCTAGTCTGCGACCTCCGGGACTACGATCTCGACCTTAACGCTGTCAATCGCGAAGAGCTTCTCCTGTTCAGCAACAAAGCGATGGGCAACGGAACGATAGACGATATTCGGGATATCATCTATGTCGACACTTCGAGATTCGACAATAGCCGGACAGTCGAGATGGCCGCCGAACTGGAAAAAATAAACAGGAAGATGAGAGAATCGGGCAGAAAATATATTCTGATCGGACCGGGGCGATGGGGCAGCAGGGACAGGTGGCTGGGAATTCCCGTGAGGTGGCCTGACATTTCAAATGCCAGGATCATCGTCGAGGCCGAATTGGAAGATTTCCACTTTGACGCGTCCCTTGGCTCTCACTTTTTTCATAATGTCACTTCTCAGGGTGTTGGGTATTTCAGTATCCCTTTCAGAAAAGGGGGAAACATGATCGACTGGGACTGGCTTACAAGCCAGCCCGTGGAGGAACGTACCGAGAATTTTATCCACATCAGAATGGAGTCCCCCCTCCTCGCCAAGATGGATGGACGTAGAAGCACAGCTGTAATCTACAAGTCTTCATGATCGAGTCCTTATCCAGCCCCGATTTCTATTGCCTTACCTTGTGATTTTCTGTTTCAATCAACGACACTGATTGAATTTCAGGTTATCGTAACGGTCTGGACTCCGGTTCGGGCCTGCAGTTTAAAATCGATGGAAGGAGAATTCCTTGACAAACATACTTCAGCCGGCTGACATAATCGATATCGGAATAGAAAAAGAAAAGAAACGGCGTGATTTCTATGCGATTGCTGCCGATAAATTCAAAGATAACATTGATCTGGCCGAATTATTCGGCAAGCTCCGCGACTGGGAAGAGGACCACATAACAAGGTTCGAAGAGATTCGAACCGAGGTCACCGGAGGCCATTACGCCGAGTCATTCCCTGGTGAGATCGAGGCATATATGCAGGCCCTCATCGACAGTGAACTCTACTCTGATATCACTCCCGAAGGATTCACTTCTATCGTCAAAGGCCCCGGTGACGCGCTGGATATCGGGATCAGGTTTGAAAAAGACGCGATCCTTTTCTTCAACGGACTTTCCAGGTTCGTCGATGAAAAGATGCGCGAAATCACAAAAAAGCTGGTAGAGGAAGAGCAACAGCATCTGATCTACCTTCATAACATGAAAAATGACATGGGCTTATAGTTGTCGTGCTCGATGCGGGAATTTTCTTCACACTGGAACAAATCCCATGCAAAGCCCGTATTATATCAATCAAGCAAAACATTGGAATACTGAAGGGAGAAAACTGTGAAAACGCCTGAGACTATCCAAGCTCCGATCCTTATCACCTGTTTACTGATAGCTATAATCGTGGCGACCTTGCCAGTCGATGTCAGGGCTGCCGATGGCACGTCTATCGAAGAGGCTGTAGCGCTTGGCGAGAAAGGCGAGTTGGAAAAGGCAATATCTGCACTGGAATCAATCACTGAAGCAGAACCAGAGAATTTCGATGCCCTGGCCTGGCTTGGTCTGTACACAGGCATGAGTGCTGGCCGCACATCTGATTATATGAAAGCCGGACAGCTTATCATGCAATCGTTCGGACTATTGGACAAAGCAGTAGCCCTCGATGGAGACAACCCCCGCGGATACCTGTTCAGGGGGATAATGGGTGTCAATGTCCCCGATTTTCTTGGAAGGCTCGATGGGGGAATTAAAGACCTTGAAAAGGCGACCGAACTCTTTTCATCCAGTTCATCGGATGAATCGACACAAGGGCTGATGACAGCATTGACGAACCTGAACGAAGGATATGCCAAAAAAGGTGATTATGCCGGGCAACGTAAGACTCTCAAGATGATCGTAAAGACGGCTCCCGGATCAGATACAGCCATCAAGGCGGAAGAGACCCTCTCAGGGTTGCCGATCGCGGAAGAAAAACCGGTCGTACCCCCGGATATCCTTGCTCCTTCTGAAAAGGATGACTCGGATATAGCTATACTCAAAAGAAAAGCCACCGCCTCCCCTGAGGATTCAGCAGTGTTATTCGAGCTTGGAAAGGCCCTCTATTCGAAAGAAAAATACAGCGAAGCCGCTGAATTCTTCAAGTTGGTCATCAAATTCGATGACACAGACCCTGAAGCCTGGAAGCTGCTCTCACTCTCGATCGCGATGAGTGCGGAGGTCGGGTATAACGAAAAGATATACGAAGATACTGATTACCGTTCCAGGCTCGCTCTCGAATCGATGACTTTCATGGACAAGGCCGTGGCACTTTCTCCTGAAGACATGGATCTTCGGTTGCAAAGAGGAGTGTTCGGGATAATGTTCCCCTTCTTTCTCGGAAAATTCGAACAGGGGATCGAGGATCTGAAGATGGTCGAAGCATCGGAATCTCCTGAATCCATGAAAGCCGAGGCGCTGTACTATCTCGGTGAAGCAAAAAAGCGTGAGGCGCTGAGATACTGGATCAGGATCTCAAAAGAATTCCAGGGAACAGACGCTGAAAAGATGGTCTACGAGTCGATGCGGCCTAAAGTAGCCAGACTTGACCGCGAGAAACTGGAGGCCCCATTCGTTAAGATAGATTTCATCCTCGGATTTCAGGATGAACTTGCCCCACAGACCGCTATATGGATAGAGGATGGAAATGGGAAATATGTGACCACTATCTATGTCTCCGGCTTCGCCGGATATGTGAAGGAAAACCAGGTCACCCTGCCGGCATGGGCCCGCGAGTCAGGATTCGAGGACGTAGACGCTGTCACCAGTGCAAGCATCGATATAGGACACCACATATACACTTGGGACCTGAAAGACCGCAATGGGAAAAAAGTCAAAAAAGGCGATTACATAGTCAAAATCGAGACCAGTCACTGGCCGTCGATGAAATACCAGATTGTCGAGTCAGCTGTCTCTTTGAAGAAAAAGGGTTACAACAATATCGTTCAGGAAGGTGATTTCATCCCCTGGCTGGAAGTCAGTTATATCGACAAATAGGCAGACTCAGGGAACATTTCCACAGGTAAGGCCGACAATACCAATCTCCCTCACCTGACGCTGGTGTCCAGTCTATCCATTTTCGCGTCGTACTTTTCCTTGAGGAGATGGTATTCGGTCGTAGCGATCTCGAGCGCGGTAAAACTCTCTTCGACAGTCTCCTGACATGAGTGTATACCCTTCGAGATCTCACCTATCCTGCCACTTTCTCCGGCAACAGAGACTTCGGCCATTTCTTTATGGTATTTTTCGAGGTTTGCTTCCGCTCCAACGATAGCCTCCTCCATATCCTCTATCTTCTTTTCGAGTGGCTTGAGGCCCTTCGCCCTCTCCCGTATCAACTCGGCACGGAGTCTCTTGTATGTCTTGCGGTCGATACTTTCTATCTGCCCTGTGACAGGCTCGATCTCTCCCTGCACATCCTTCTCCTCGTCCCATCCCCTCTTTTCCAGAAATCGCTGGTATCCGCCCTCGAATACCGAGGCTTTTCCATCCTGGAAGATGATCAGCCGGTCGGCCAGCCCGTGAAGCAGCATCTCGTTATGCGTCACCATCACTACAGCGCCCTCAAACTCGTTAATAGCTTCCAGGAGGGCGTCGCAGGATTCCAGATCGAGATGATTCGTCGGTTCGTCGAGAAGCAGAAGGCTGACCGGTGTGGCTATGACCTTTCCCATCATGACCCTGTTTTTCTCGCCGCCGGAGAGTACCTTTATCTTCTTCAGGGCGGCATCCCCTTCAAACATCATCATCCCACAGATATTCCTTGCCGTCTGCGCCGGGAGATCGGGATCGGCCAGCATCACTTCATCGAGGACTGTCCGGTCCTCACTCAATGAGTCCTCATCCGCCTGTTCGTAATAACCACGAGAGACCGTTGGATTGAACAGGACCTCACCCTCGTCCGGAGACAATTTCCCGGCGATAGTCTTGAGGAGAGTGGTTTTGCCCTTGCCGTTCTTTCCTATTACGCAGACCCTTTCGTATGGTCCGACCGCGAATGACAATTCGCTGAATAACGGCTTTTCTGATTCAAACCCGAACGACAGGTCTTTCACATGCATCACTGAGCGACCATTGAATACCTTCGACCGGAAGGAGAAATCGAGGTCTTTCGCCTGTTCGAGTTTTTCAAGTTTCTCCTGCTTCTGCAGACTCTTGATCCTCGACTGAACCATGTTACCGAGTCTCGCCTTTGCGCGGAACCGCCGTATGAACAGTTCCGTTTTTTTCCTCTTTTTTTCATCGTTCAGCCGGGTCTTCTCGTAGACTTCTTCTTCCATGGCGAGCTGTGAATAGAGCTTGCCTGTGTCTCCCTTGATCTTCCTGAGGCTCTTTCGGTATATACCCATAGTATGGGTGACGATATTGTCCATGAAACTTCTGTCATGGGTGATCAGGAGCAATTCGCCCTGCCAGCTGCTGAGATAGCGAGTCAGCCACCTTATGGAAGTGATATCGAGATAGTTGTTCGGCTCGTCCAGGAGAAGGAGGTCGACGTTTCGGACGAGGACCTTGGCCAGATTGAGTCGGACCTGGTATCCGCCAGAGAGTTCGCCGGGGTGCTTTTTGATGTCCTCTTCGCTGAAACCGAGTCCTGACAGTATCTTCTCTACTTTCCACGAATGGTCCCGATCCTGCTCCGGCAGGCCAAGACACCCTTCCTCGATCACTGTGTTTTCTGAAAAATGCGGGTCCTGATCGACATGCCCGATAGAATATCCCTTCGGGATGATGATCGATCCGGCATCCGGTTCCTCCATCCCCATGATCATCCTGAAGAGAGTCGTCTTCCCGTGACCGTTCCTCCCCACAAGGCCAAGGCGCTCCCTGGCATTCAACCTGAACCCGGTGTTCCTGAAAAGTTCCTGGCTGCCATAACTTTTAGATATCTTCTCTATAATGATCATCTGTCCATAGCGCCTCCAAACGCCCGTTTACTTCAGGCAAATATACATGTCCCCGGAACTTTTATCAATGATCTGTCTATATTTCCTGTTGAAGGAAAACCCGGGATGAATCATAGTAAAAGCCTGCGATCTCTACTGCCATGCAAAAGTCGCCTGTCTGAAGACTGGAGGTACCTGATGGATGTCAAAGAAGCCATTGAGAAGAGAAGAGCCTATCGTGCCCTCGAAGCAATCGAGATCGACGATCCGACCATATCGGAACTCGCAGAAGCTGCAAGTCTGGCCGGATCTTGTTTCAACAAACAACCATGGCGTTTCATCTTCGTGCGGTCAGCGGAGATGCTCGACAAGCTTCACTCAACTCTGAGCAAGGGGAATGAATGGGCCGAGAAGGCGTCGATGATCGTTGCTGTGTTCTGTCGAAAAGAGGACGACTGCGTGATCAGAGATAGAGAATATTATCTTTTCGACACCGGGATGGCGGCCTCGGCGATGATTCTCAGGGCGACGGAGCTTGACCTTGTCGCCCACCCTATAGCTGGCTTCGACCCTGAAGCGACCAAAGATGTCCTGGATATTCCTGTCGATTTTCTTCTGATCACACTTCTGATCATTGGAAAGAGATCGGAAGATAAGACCGGACTCAACGATAACCAGGCAAGGGCAGAAAACAACCGCCCCCCCAGACGTGAGCCTGAAAAATTCTTCAGTCTTGAGAAATATTCTCCTAAACTGGCCTGACAGTTTCGAAATAATCCTCAGACACCCACAATCCTAACGGACATAAAATACCTATATCCTGTTTATACATAGCCTGTTACGCAAATGTGAAAAATTTCACAGATAATTGGAACCAGTTCGACAGATTATTCGTATAAAAGATACCGGTTATCTGATTGAAGTCTTGGAGGGTTTGTATCCTTAAGATAATAACTACGGGAGTAGATTTATGCGCGGGCTTGAAACCAAATATAAGTTCTCACGTTTTATGCTGCTGACAGTGTTTTCGATTCTGCTGTCAGTCATTTCATTTTTTCCATCAACTGCAATTGCGCAGGATGGAGAAGAATATCCACCGATTTATCATCCTGAACTTACGATCAGGAGATCATCAGGCCTGATCGAGATAGATGGATATATCGAGGATGGTGGCTGGAAGGGTGCCGAAAAGATCAGCAGTTTTTTCGAACACAATCCCGGTGACCAGACAAAACCTGAAGTAGACACCGAAGTAATGATCACATACGACGATACACACCTCTATGTCGCTTGGATCTGCTACGACGACCCAGACGAGGTCCGCGCCTTTTTCCGCGACAGGGACCAGGTATTCGATGGCGATTATGTGATCCTCTGTATCGATACTTATGGCGACGGCACTCTTGCCTATGAAATAGCAGCCAATCCCTACGGCATTCCAGGAGACCTTCTCTTCTCCTCCAACCATGGAGAAGACGGTTCATACAACATGATCTTTGAATCGGATGGGCGGATCACCGAATTCGGATGGATCGTTGAAATGGCCATCCCCTTTGAAAGCCTGCGTTTTCCCGACCGTCCCAATCAGGAATGGCGAATGGATTTCTGGCGCAACAGGCCAAGAGAATCTCGTTTCCAGTATTCCTGGGCCGCATATGACCGAGACGAAAACTGCTGGCCCTGCAATTGGGGGACGGTGCGTGGTATCTCCGGTGTAAAGTCCGGATCAGGGCTGGAACTGTTGCCATCCATCGTCGCCTACCAGAGCGGAAACCTGAACGATCAGAACTATTTCGACAACCACAAGGGAGATGGTGAGATCTCTCTCGGTCTGTCATACGACATCTCGTCCGAACTTACCGCAGAAGCGACGATAAACCCCGATTTCAGCCAGATCGAATCGGATGCCGCTCAGATCGACGTCAATTCGAATTTCGCGTTGTACTACCAGGAGCGCCGCCCCTTTTTCCAGGAGGGCAGCGATCTTTTCAAAACTTACTACGACGCTGTCTACACTCGTTCTATCAACGATCCACTCCTCGCGGGAAAAGTTACATGGCGCAAGGGTTCAAACAGCGTAGCCATGTTATCCGCGTACGATGAACATTCCATCATCATGATGCCTTTCGAGGAAGGCAGCAGGAATGTACTGAACGGAAAAAGTTATTCGAATATCATCAGGGCGAAACATGACTTTGGCAAGCAGGCCCATTTCGGACTCCTGGGGACTGACAGACGGTTCGACAACGGCGGATCGGGTTCTGTAGTTGGGATAGACGGTAGGATCCGGCTGTCCACGAGCAGTCGACTCCTCTTCCAGTGTATGACCTCATATACAGAGGAAGTAAACGACCTCGCTCTGATTACAAGATACGACCCGGACCTTGGTGTAGTCACTGACACGACTTTCAACGAGACACTGTTCGCCGACGATAAGTACACGAAAGGCCTTGATGGGGAGACATTCTGGGGACACACCTGGCTGGTCAACCTCGCACATTCCCCCGAAAACTACAATATTGGCGCCGACTACATGGAGATGAGTCCCACGTTCAGAGCAGACAACGGGTTCGTACCTTCCAACAACCGCAGGAGGGCACAGCTGTGGTTCGGCGCTATTAAACGATTTGAAGAGAGTAGCATCCTTGAGGCTACAAGTGGTAACGTCAATCTTGCCAGGGTCTGGAATTTTGATAATGTCAAGAAGGATGAATGGGTCATGGCCACCTGGGAACTCAGATTCAGAGCGGCACAGACAGGGATCCACAGCAGGTTCTTGTTGAGCGACGAGCTATACCGTGAACAGCAGTTCAACGAAATCTGGCTGGCTCACACCTGTTTCAACACAACGCCCTCAGGCCTGATTCAATTCGGCGGAAATATCGATTATGGTCACCGCATCGCCCGTCATGAGCTGGTAATGGGCAAAGAATTGACATACGGAGCCTGGGCCGAGATCCGTCCCCTTGACAGGCTCTATTTCTTCGGCTCCTTCAACTATGTCAGAAGCGACGATCTTGACACAGATGAGCGTCTTTTCTCTCAGTCAGTGTTCCGGTCCCGCATAGCTTACCAGTTCTCTCGCAGATTCTCCGCCAGAGTAATAGCCCAGTATAACGACCGATGGGACGCATTCGACATCGACCCGATGTTGACTTACCGGGTGAATGCTTTCTCTGCGTTCTATCTTGGCTCGACCCATACATACCAGGACATGGTTATGGATGAACATGGGATCCAGGGCTGGTACCTCAGGGACAGACAGTTCTTCCTGAAATTCCAGTACCTGTTCCAGATCTAGGCTTCAGATGCACTGCCGGGGATTCCCGGCCGTCCGCGCAAGGTCCTGTGGAACCGACAAGGTTCCATGGGGCCTATTTTTCAGAATCCAAAAAGCTGGACAACCTGACAAAACATGCTATCCTTCGAGATGATCTGATCACGATAATTGCTGATTTTCCTGAGCATGGAGAGACTTCTGGATTCGACTTTCAACATCGATATGTCTGATGGGCTAAGCCTTCTCGTTCACCATTGGCAACCGGGGGAACAAGCGAACAAAATCGTTCTTCTGGTCCATGGTCATGGAGAGCATGGAGGAAGATACGATCGATTCGCACAGGCTTTCAATCGACGTTCAGTCGAACTGTACGTTCCCGATCTACGCGGGCATGGCAGATCTGACGGCAGACGCGGCGATTTCCCCCGTTACACGGTGTTCATGGATGACATATCGACGATGCTGTCTGTGATATCAAAGAGGCATCCCGGCATCCCCCTTTTTCTCTACGGCCACAGCATGGGTGGTAACCTGGTCCTGAATCATACTCTTCGTCGCTCGCCCCCTGTCGCGGGGGTCATTGTCACATCGCCCCTTCTACGTCTCGAAAACGAACCTCCGAACTGGAAGAAAAAGGCAGCATACCTGATGATGAAGATATGTCCTTCACTCCCGATGAAGAGCGGTATCAGTTCGGCTGGCCTCTCTCGTGATTCTTCGATCGTTGAAGCGTATGACGCAGACGCGCTCGTTCATGGCATGGTGACTCCACGTTTCCTTGAAGTCATTGATGCCGGCAGGTGGGCAATAGAAAATGCAGGGGGACTCGGACTCCCTCTCCTGCTCATGCATGGAGACGCAGACAGGGTGACCTCACATCGTGCGTCTATAGAGTTTGCCGGGCAGGCGGGGAAAAACTGCACTCTCAGAATATGGGAAGGCCTTTTTCACGAACTTCACAACGAACCGGAAAAAGATGAAGTCATTGATACAATACTCGAATGGATCACGAAAATATCAACTGCTGCCAGATGAACATTTCAACACTATCAGGACCGGCTGTCGGTATTCTTTCTGATCTCTTTTAATTCATCCAGTATCTCAGCTAGCATGTTACCTGGCATTACTGTATTTCCTGTATCGTCTTCAGCCCCTGTCGGTGACATGGATCCTCTGAACCGGCGAAGTTTCTCAACAACAACATCATAGACACTCTGAACATCTGTCAATCCGACCAGGCTCTCCTCTGCCCCCGTCGAGCCACTCATACCGGCGGTCTGAATATTCAGTGAACCGAGATTGAATATGAATCTGTCGAAAAGTCCCCTGTTTACCGTGATATTCGTAACGGTCCTGTAAGGGACGTGCTTTACCGATTTGGTCACTATACCTACTCGAACGATGACTTCATCATCCTGTATCTCGTAGCTGAGGCTCTTGTAATAGGGTATTGACAATATCATCGCCGGGATCCAGAAGACAATCGCTGCGATCAGAAATCCTGAAAACACGTTCATCGCGACCTGGGGTCCCTCATCGATACCGATAAGCAGCCCGATAAGCAGCCCGAACAAGGCAATAGCAAAAGCGATAATCGTGTAGATCAACCATGTCTTTCGAAGATATCCTCTGCCCGGTTTTAATGTCATCGTATTCATACCGACCCTCCTTTTCTGATAATCATAAAGCTGTCATCAACAACTACAACGAGACATCGAGAAATATTCATTATCCCGATAACCCGGCTATTGTTTTTCCAACAGGATCGCTCGAGAGGATGCATCACTCTCTTCGAGCAGAAGCGATCTCAGCATAGGCCATTCCCCGGACTGTATGACCGGTTTTCTTATCTCCAGTTCTCTTTCTATGACCAGCCACTCACCTTCCTTTCTGACTTCGATCTTGAAAATGCCGACGGTGTTTTCTATTGATGCCGGTTCGGGAACATGGACCAGTTTCATACTGTCCACCTTGATCCTCAACAATACTTTCTGGGACATCCTGTCCTGAAACACGACAGGAGAATCACGATGCTCATGATACAGGCGAAGATCGCCTGGAAGCATTTCAAGGATCCCACCCGACGGAGTGCCTGAAGAAATCCTGACCCTGCCGAAGGAATCCTCCGCAAAATCATCCACAACAAAATCGAAACTTGTAGATATCATCTGTGCGTCAAAAGTATATGGATTGTACGAAGTGACTTTCACATCACCGATGATGGACCCCGAAAGTTTCTGAAGCCAGGAGACAGCTTCGTCCCCGGACCCTGACATCCTGTCGATCGGACAGAGCAGTTTTTTTGCGCTGAGATGTCCGTGCCCTTTCCACCCGACATTTTCATCATGCTCTATGGATACGGTCAGGTCAAAACTGTTACCTGAAGAAAATTCACTGTACTCTGTCTTTATCGGAAGATCGGATCCCGAACAGGGTTGCCAGGACATCCTTATTCCCGTCGAATATCTGTTTCTTATCAGTTCTCCTGTGCCTGGGTTATACCACGCGTCAAGACAACCACCCTCAGTTCCTGACTGTATATGTATCAGGCGCCGGTCGAAGATCGAGAGGCCGGGCAGTTCCAAAACGTACCTGTTAAAAACAGTGGAAATATATTCTGGTTGCGCCTTCATCCCGGCCGCGCGGAACAGGGCAGTCGCTAAAACACCCCTGTCGATCACATGCCCGTATCCGGTCTCCCAGGTCCGTCCCGCCGGGCGTGGTTCGAACTTCCTCAGTCGGGGATCGCACCTTACAAGGCGGACTCTTTCATCGATCACCGCCGCGATCCTGATGGCTTTCGAAGCATCGTCCAATTCATTGACGAGTCGTTCATGCAATCTCTCTCTTATATCTACACTCAGTGTGAGGAAATTTTCAAAGGTGGATGCGGTCCTGTCAGCCATGGACTGCCAGTCCTTCCATGTCGACCAGAACAGAAAAGGAGCATGACCTTCCGGATGAACGATATGAGGGACTCCCAGACGGGGGACATCTTCCATGCTACTGACAAATCTCACTCGCCCTTCTGAAAGATCGCTTTTCACGGGGACCGGGGCGCTGTTCCCCGTTACAAACCGTGGCACATCTCCAGCGGGAGCCTCCAGAACAAATTCAACCATCACTGCCCGGTCGTCGCGGTGGAATATCCAGACCCCATCGGCCCCGCCGGGTGCGCCTTCTGTCTCCGTTATCTCGTAGACAGTCTCTATCACACAGGGAACTTCTATCCCATCGTGTAGAAGCATCGTTTCCCGCATAGCAGTATAATCATCGGCTCTGGCAACCGCGAAGGGAAGCGTCTCGACAACGGCCGTAGCACTTACTTCCGATTCCGAGGGGTACCACATTCCTTCACGCCAGGTCCTCAACCGGATAACATCGAGGCTGGAGCAGGATGAATTCCAGGGAATCCTGAGATCTGCATACTCGTGGATCGCTGTTCCTGTCCCGATCCAGACGACACTGTGTACCCGGGTCTTCATCGTTCCATCATCGCGAATGCTCACTGTCCGGCTTGCAAGAAGGATAATGGCATCCTCTTCAGAAAAATCACATGTCTCCGCAGCCCTTGCGAGCAATGCGTCAAGGTCGTGCCCGTTCGACGACCCCATTGACGCGGCCGACAATAAACTGGCAGAGAGAGACAGGATCATGATCACAATCGAGACTGAATATATACATCTGATTCTTATCATCACTTTCCTCCCTTCTCAACCCTGAAAGAAACCTGACTCCACTCCCGCGCTTCATCAACAGCCTTCTTGAATCCGGAAAATCCATCCGGGGGAATCTGGCGTCTCCTTATCTCCGCACGGTGGGTGATGACTACCACCCGTTTCTTCATTCTGCTGGTCCCACTGAAGGATGCATAGGTCTCATCGACTTCGACCGAAACAGGAGGATCGACCAGATCGTATCCTTTTGGCACCTTTATCTTCTCGATACAGTCGATAAGCTGAGTGTAATACAAAAAGACATCCGTCTTTCTTTCAGTATCGTAATTTGCTGAAGCTGCCCGAAACAGCCTGCCGTTGTTCAGGACGACCTGCATCATCGGACTCCGGAATTCAAAGCCTCCATCAACATCGATTGAGAACTTCGGGATCCGGTAACTTAATTCGATCCACATATCCTGGCTGAAATCGTCAACCTCCGGAAAATTGTAACCTTCGATCTCCACTCTCTCGCTGACCGGAGCCAGAAGGCCAGCGAACATAATTGTCATATCTTTTTTCCGGCTGTTGACCAACCCTCGAAGCCGGCTGTCCATGGCTCCGGAACCGAAAAACCTGATCCTTCCATTCAGAGTACCATCCACATCGAGCTCCGCATCGTGGACTATCCTGAGGGGAGATTCCTCTGGGGTACTGTATTTTATACGACTGAGATCCTCCCCTTCAGGAGTACCTACAAGGTAGTGCTGTTCCGCTTCCAGCAGAGACCAGATATTGTTGTTGTTCGGCACCCAGGTAGGGTCGTACATCTCGAAACTACCATCGTCTTTCATCAGGGCACAGACACAGTGATTGAACTGGTCGGCTGGCAGATCCTCTATCCTGCTGCCGGCCATCGTCATAGCGGCGAAGCTGTTCATCCCGGCGGCCCTCATCATCGCAACCAGCATCCCGGCGATATCCTTGCATACTCCGCTTCTCTGCTCGAAGATCATGGGTGCGGGATGCAGAGTAAACCCCTCCCCCTCTCCCATCGTCTGTCCGCTGTATCGTATGTTCTGAGCGACCCAGTGAAGAAGGACTTCGGCCCTCCTCTCTTCCGATGCTTTTTCCACTCTCGCGTCTCGTAGTATCTCTTCC
>JAHOYU010000014.1 GCA_019038625.1 Candidatus Latescibacterota bacterium
TGTGGAGAAGTAATAGTGGGTGGGATTGGGATCGATGAAGTTATCGGCCATATCAGTGGCGTCTTCGAAATAGACCCAGTAGGTGCATCCTGGCAGAAGGTCTCCCGCGATTGCGATGTCCAGGGCTGTAAGATCTTCGTTCCAGTCCGGGTCGGATGCGAACAGATTGAAGATCCTCGCGTCCACATTTTCATCGGGCATGTTCATGTCCGGGTTCATGGGTTCGCTGAAAGTGAGATTCATCGTCTCCAGCTCGATCGATACTCCGGTCGCATGGTTCGACGGGACCGAGCTTGCCAGATATGGCCTGACATCGTCTGCCATCGTAGTAAACGAGAAGGGATACGGCGCCTCGAGATTGTTTCCTGACAGGTCCTGGATGCCGGTAGTGATCTCAATGTTTATTTCGGTCTCTGTCGGGAACGGATCGTGATAGATGAAGACCGAGTTACCCTCATAAAGGAAGTATCCATCGTCCGGCAGGGGAGTGATCACCATATAATACTCCACATCCCAGCCATGGAACTGGTGGATCGGTTCGCTGAATACGATTTCCAGTACTTCGCCGGCATTGATACCTGTCGCCCCGTCTGCCGGGTATACAGATACAACGGTGGGAGGAGTCATGTCGACATCAAGAGTCGTGGTGAAGGAAAGTGAGAAGTCTGCACCCATCTCGTTGGATGCCAGATCCTCGGATGCACTTCCGATCACGATATTGTAAGTCCAAATGGCAGTGAGAAGATAATTCGGAGAAAAGAACAGTGTGTCACCGGCATCGTTCCAGTAATAACCGAAAGATGAGGATCCGCTGCCACTGATGCTGCTCTCGACCGATTCCTCGTCCATGGGCTCGCTGAAAGCTATCCAGAATGGGCCGGTCCTTGACACGTTGGTAGCAGTATCGACGGGATATGTCCCGACGATAGTCGGTGCCGTCTCGTCCGGATCCGGACCACTGCTGTCGTCATCGGAACCAAAACATCCGGTCAACGATATGACGAAAAACAATGATAGAACAATTACGGTGCGGGATAGAAATCGTCCGCTCATAATACGCCTCCTGCCTGAATCTGACAAAAAAACAACCAGAATCTATACCTGTCCATTCCTTTTTCCGGTACATTCAATTTTCGTTCCGTTGGGGGTCTCTCGTCAAGCGTATTTTCGTCGTTTTACAGCATTCTTCAGGATTTGCAGGGCCGGGAAGGATGAAGTCAATCCATAGATTGACTCACTGATATCCAGTTTTTCCTTTTCCTGTCGACACAGACTGCTATAATAAATCAAAATGCAGGCGGGCGTTCTCAAGGATGGTACAGAATGCGGAATAGCAAACGGATATGGAGATTTGTGTTGGTGATAATGTCGGTGACCCTGGCCGTCTCGTTCCTTTCCTGTTCCGATGGCGGAAGGAAGGCAAGAAGCGGGGGGACGATCATCATCGGTGAGACGAGCGATTATGAATCGTTGAACCCGATGCAGACCACGGATGCTCATGCCCGTGACATATACAATCAATTGTTTCTTCTCTTGATGGACGAGAATCCAGACCTGCTTACGTTTTCTCCAAGGCTGGCGAAATCGTACGATTTTTCAGAGGACAGGAAGAAACTGACATTCCATCTGAGGAAGGATGCGTCATGGAGCGATGGGGTCAAGATCACATCGCGCGATGTGCTTGCCACGTTCAGTGTGCAGAAAGACACGACAGTGGTATGGGCCAGCATCCACCTCAAGGACCATATCGATAGCGTGACAGCGCCTGACGACTACACGGTAGTCTACCACTTTAATCACATCTATCCCTACCAGGTGATGGATGCGGTGGATGGCCCGATCCTGCCGGCCCATTTTCTTGAAAAACATCCCGGTGTCTCAATCAAGTCTGTACCGATTGAGGATTTTCCCACAAGCGGGCCGTTCAGAGTGGAGGCCTGGGTGAAGGGCCAGTCGCTTACACTCGTGCCTAACGAAAGATATTACGACAGCGATAAGCCTTTTCTCGATAAGGTGATCTTCAAGATAGTCCCCGACCAGGTCACGATAAACACTCAGCTTAAGTCGGGTGAGATCGACGGGATGGAGATCTATTCACCAGGTGAGGTCGAGGCGCTCAGGACCGAGTACCCGGAATTGACGGTGCATCAGTACCAGGGGCGGGGATATGTTTACATAGGGTGGAACGGAGCACGTGCGCCGTTTGACAACATGAACGTCCGCAGGGCACTGAGTTACGCGATCGACCGGCAGAAGATCATAGACAACCTCTATTACGGCCTTGCGAAAGAGTGTGTGGGCCCCTTCCCTCCGATTATCTGGGCCCATGATCCGGATATCGAACCGATCCCCTGCGATCCTGAGAGAGCGAAGGAGATCCTGGCCGCGGAAGGCTACTCGGACAGTGACGGTGACGGGTACCTTGATAAAGATGGCAAGATTTTCGAATTCGAACTGTTGGCCAACCTGGGAAACCAGATCAGGGCCGATATCCAGGTGATGGTCCAGGAGGCGCTGAGAGAGATAGGGGTCAAGGTGACCCCGGTCACGATGGAGTGGACCGTTATGCTCTCCAGGCATAAGGCGTCTGATTTCGATGCTGTGATCAGCGCCTGGCGGGCCAGCACCAAGGCTGATCTCTATCCGATCTGGGGATGTGAAGCGAGGGCAGAAGGCGGATACAACAGGGTTGATTACTGTAACCCGATTGTCGACAGCCTCAACACCGTCGCTACCTCGATCCTCGATTTCGACGAGGCGAGGCCCATATTCAACAGGGCCGAACGTATCATCTACGAGGAACAGCCATATACATTCCTCTACGTGCCCTCGGGTATCCTGGTCCTCAATAGCAGGATCCGTGGCGCCAGGCCCGACGCGATAAGCTCGATACATAACATCCATGAGTGGTATATAGAAGGAGACAGCCAGGGGCATTGATCCCCGATCCGCAAAATAGAAAAGGTGAAGGATGGTCCATCAGATAGGTATTGCTGCATTGGTCAGTGCGGCAGCGGCCCAGGCACTTAAACCCTTTATTGACCTGATCCAGAGACGCGGGTTCAATATTGTCCGAATGATAGATTCGGGGGGCATGCCCAGCTCACATACATCGCTTGTGACTACGTTGACCACTGGCGTGGCCGTTTATCAGGGCGTGCACTCTCCACTGTTCGGTATTTCTCTGATCTTCAGTCTGTACTTCATTTTCGAGGCCACAGGGCTCCGGCAGGAGGTCGGAAATCAGGCCAGAGTGCTCAACGAGATCATCGAAAAAGCCAGGGAGACCCATCATATAAACTCGGAAGAATTGCAGGAACTGATCGGCCACACATGGGCCGAAGTGACAGGCGGTTTTATTGTAGGCCTGATCGTGGCTCTGATCATGTACTGATAATGCCAGAAAACTCTTGACACCTTCCGGGAATTCATTGAAAAATCACTATTGTCACTCTAACTAAATCTAAAACGGACAACGTCTGAGTGAGTGGGATGCGGGGAAGAAAGGGGCAAGGTAGGATAATAGTGCAGGTGTTGAAGCAGATTTTACAGATATCAGGAAAACATCTATCAGATATTCCAGAGGCCGGATTGCCATGTGGTGATTTGGCTTTTCTTCTGCAGGTACGCCATTGATCGATCCTGGACAGACAGGAGGAAATTGAAATGCGAACGATATCGATTATCAATCAGAAAGGTGGTTGCGGCAAGACTACGGTCGCGATCAACCTGTCGGCAGCTCTATGCGAACTCGACAGGAATGTTCTTCTGATAGATATGGATCCCCAGTCTCACGCGTCTCTTGGATTGGATGTCACATATCACGATGTACAGAATACCACATACGACCTCCTTAAAGATCCCAGGATAAGGGTGAAAGATTGCAGCTTTACCATCGACCAGCACCTGGATATTGTACCATCTTCCCCGATACTGTCTGCCGTAGAGCAGGAACTGGCAGGCAAATCAGCACGTGAGACAAGACTCGCGTCAAAGCTGGCCAGGCTGGATGGGGAGTATGACTATGTGATAATTGATTCTCCTCCAAATGTCGGGCTGCTGACATTCAACGCGCTGGTCGCTTCGGGAGAAGTGGTCATTCCGGTCGAACCGAGCTATTTTTCCCTGCAGGGGCTTTCCCGTTTGAGGGAGACACTCGAGTTGCTGGAAAACGAGACGAAGCAGAAGGTGGCTCTTCACGTACTTGTCAATAATATCGAGAAGAGGACCACATTCTCACGGGATATCGTTGGAGAGCTGGAACGGTATCACAGTGAAGTGTTGCTGGATACCACGATAAGCCACTCGGTGAAGTATAAGGAATCGGCTCTTCGTGGAGTATCGATTTTCGGGATTACACGGGCGGACAGGCTGCAATGGGAGTTTCTCACGCTGGCGCGGGAGCTCGAAGAAAGAAAGACCTCACTGGTCGAGACAGAGGACATAGCAGACTGGATGGTCAGGCTGCACGGCCCTCAGGTCACCGGAGACGAGGTCACCTTTACAATAGAGGCACCAGGAGCAAAGAAAGTATGCCTGACAGGTGATTTCACGAACTGGTCGCATGAAGGCCTGCAGATGCTGAGGGATGAAAGAGAAGGCGTCTGGACGATCAAGGTCCACCTGTCCTCCGGTGATTACGAGTACAGGTTCATTGTGGACGAAGTGTGGATCAAGGATCCGAAGAATGTTGATTCGGTATTGAACGAATTCGGGCAGGAGAACTCTCTCCTGATCATTTGACAGCGAAGCCGTTATTCGGAAGACACCATATGCCCGAAAATAGAAGATCGAGACGGCTGGAGGAAGTGTCTCACCTTTTCCTTTCGGGGAAAGGGATGGACAAGGCAGGCGTGGGGAAAGGATCGTTAGTAGATATCTGCGTGGCAGGTGATGAACACTGCAGGGGTTTTCTGGCTGCAGGTTTCTCGTCCGCGCTCGTTTCTCAGGACGTGAATGTCACCCTCATCGAAACAGGATTTTCACTGCCGAATGCCGGGTATTATTTTGGTCTCGAAGCCGGAGCATATCTTGGCCCGGCTCTTGGCAGGTCGGAGTGTATAGATCTGATGCGCTCGCCCTCCTTCAGGTATGTCTATGCGGCCCGTCCTGCGGGCCTGCCGGTTGAAGCGGTCCGATTCGCCTTTCCCGGGCACCCCCATATAGTCATAAACGTGTTCGACTGTACGGGCCTTTCCTATGGCGGAACGATTCCGGAGGATGTCAGGAAGATCCCGGCAGGATTCATCCAGGACGGTGAAGAGAGTGGTCGAAGGATCCTGATCCTTTTTGTGGGTTCAGAACCGGGAATAGACTCTGCACGGATCGTATCCTCGTTCACCGGAAGTGTGAAGGGAGCGTCTGTCCTGATAGTCTCTCATGGTGGAGAGGAGGGCGATGCACCGGAGATACCGGATGTGGAAGTGGGGATGATGGGAATACCCGTCGATCTGGGGAGGACTCTGGCCATGCGGATGCCGCCCTCGGGAAGTTTCTTCAGTGCACTTGCGGCCAGGGCAATATGGATGATCGGTCCCAGGCGAGAGGGAAAGATGCCGGATGCAGCAGTACAACGATAAGGTCGGTCTGGCTGCCCGGAATGGTGGCCGGATATCGCCATTGAAAGTCCGGAACCTTTATAATTCGTTCTGTGCTACCCTTATCCGGATGTCACGGATGATAGAGGTCGAAGCCGCCACTTTCGAGACCAGGTTTACCAGCCCGTATGGTCTAAGTATCACTCTGATTCCGTACAAGGATCTGTTCATGGTATCAGTAGGGTCATCGCCGCAGTGTGATATCAGGGTGACAGATGAAGAAGGATGGATCACGGCGTTCGATCTTGCTCTGAATCACTTTCTTCTGATCCGCTCTAATCACGCAGTCAGGAGTGACGCGGCGGTGTGAACCGGTTCCATGCTCCCGGGTATCTCCCCGGTTCGGAATTCTCTTTCGTAACCATTAAACATTTATTATCTTGTTAGCAGACCCCACCGAGAACGAAGAGGGATGGGTATGAGTGGAAAAAGACTATCGTTATTGCTGGTAATTGTTCTGTCAGTATTCTCAGTGTCATGTATCTTTCAGAACGAACCTCTAAAGCCGAACCTACCCCCGGAAATACAGTCGTTTTCACCGCCAAACGAACCTATAATACTGCAAGCTCCATCAGAAAAGGTCACATTCTCGATAGAGGCCTCCGATCCCGACAGGGACGAACTTACTTATGTCTATTTTCTTTCCGATTCATGTAAGGGGTCGGGAGATTCGGTGCTGTGCAACGAAAGTACAGCAGAGTTTCATGCCCTCAAGGGGGGGGCATACTGTATTCAAGGGCGCGTTAATGATGGAGCCACACACGTGCTGCGCAACTGGTTTGTGACCGTCGTAGAGGAGTCGAATGAACCTCCCGAGATCATCTCGATCACCCCCGACATGGATAGCCTCTCCTGCGTGGTAGGAAGTACGATTGAATTCCGGATCGGCGCCAGTGACGAGAAACCTCATCTGCTGAGATATGCCTACTACGTGAATGGAGAGCAGGAGAGGGCTTTCACTACCAGCGCTGTTTTCAACCATCGTTTCCCGGAAAACGGCAGGTATGAGGTTCAGGGAGTGATCTGGGATTTCGAATACCAGGACTCGATCACCTGGTACATAAATGTGATCGGTGATCCTGACACTGTTTTACCCGGCGGGATATACGACCTCGAGGGTTGGACCGGCGATGCGGTAGGTACGGTGCGTCTGAGTTGGACCGCTCCCGGTGATGACGGTTATGATGGAAGATGTTTGGCGTACAGGGTGCATACTGCCACACAACCGATCCTTACAGAAGAACAGTGGCATGAGGCTTCGGTCAAGTACGATGCTCCCGAGCCGGGTGTGGCCGGTACGGTCGAGGAGATGACGGTCCGGAACCTATACCCGGGTACTTTCCTCTACGCGACTGCCAGGGCGGTCGACGATTTCGGAAACCTTGGACCGATCGGCAATTGCATTTCACTCCTCGTAAGGGGATTCGATGCCTATGGGACTGTGTTCGACGCAATGACAGGCTTTCCAGTCGATGGTATCGTGGTCTCAGCCGGGATGCTCGTCGATACGACAGGCACGGATGGCAGATATTTGATGCCGAACCTTCCGAAATATTCCCAGTTGATGAGGCTCCGGGACGAGAATATTACGGGGGATTATGGGGATTTTTATGATATGGCCCATTCCCTTGCCGAACTTACCTCCCATTTTGAACTGGATTTTTATATGGTTCCGGTCGCGGGCATGCATTCTACCGACCCGAATTATCCGAAATACGACGATTTCCTTGATTTCCTGAAGGATGTCACCGGCACTTCAGGCTGGCTGGGCAGGAGTACTGTGTACAAGGGCTGGCATAACTGGCCACTCAAAGTGTACAACCCCCCGATGATATTTGACCCGCCAGGGGAATACGGGGAAATCGACCTGCAGGCCGAAATGAGGGGGGCGATGGCCAGCTGGGAGGATGGGACCGGGTGCAACCTGTTTATAGAGGTCTCCGACCCTCTAAGCGCCGATGTGACGATAGTCTATTTCATGGAGGGCGACGACAAGCACACCAGCAGGACGATCGAATTCAACGAAGACGGCACACCGGACAAGAAGGAGATCTGGATATTCGTCAACAATACGCTCGCTCCGGTATGGATCGCTGGAGATGTCATTTTCGCCCACGAGCTTGGTCATATGCTGGGTTTCGGTCACAGCGATGACCTTGGGCATCTTATGATCGGCCATACTTTCCCGGTGGTCAGAGAC
The DNA here is from genome assembly GCA_019038625.1 of Candidatus Latescibacterota bacterium. Taxonomy (NCBI): domain Bacteria; kingdom Pseudomonadati; phylum Candidatus Latescibacterota; species Candidatus Latescibacterota bacterium. The sequence continues at coordinate 7,798 of JAHOYU010000014.1, forward strand.
CCGACGATAGACGAGATGAATCTGATGCAGGTCATCTACCATATACCCACACTCTGGGATGGGAGTTTTTATCTCAAGGAATGAGTGTGGGGGCGGTACGATCTCAGCGAAGAAGATCGATAAAAACACTGCCCGGGAGGAAGCACCTTACTGGCCGATTGGAAGAGTGGGCTGGTAAGTTTCGAATCAGTTTGATCATGCCTCCATCCCGGGACTTCACGAGTATCTGTTCCGGGCTCCGTCGGGTTCGGCTGGCCCTGCCGGATCAGGATCAGGTAAACAACCCCACACTTGATTTCAGGATGGCCGGGTTTGAGTTCAACCATCTATAGTTAGAATATATATGCTCTTCAGGATCCAGTCCCTTCGAATTGTTCAGGGCGTGGATCAGTTCATAGATACCGTTCGAGATCGTGTATCGGGGTCTGAATCCGAGTTCTGCCTGGATTCGGGAAAAATCGACACGGTAATCACGTTCGTCTTTCGAGTCATTTTCCACTTCCATATCGGTAGCGGGTAGCAGCTCCACAATCTTTTCGCCGATTTCAAGGATCGTCAAGTTCATGTTTTTCCCTCCGGTATTGTAGATCTTTCCGGAGGTGATGGAGTTGTCGGCTCTGATCGCTCCCATCACGGCTCTTGCCGCGTCACCAACATGCAGCAGAGGCCGCCACTGGTTGCCGCCGAAGATACGGATCTTCCCGTTTTTCCAGGCGTGGCCCGTGAGGGTGTTGACGACCAGGTCGAATCTGGGACGCCTGGAGAATCCGAACAGGGTCGAAAGCCTGAATATGCATGTCGCGGGCTGTGTACCCTCTCCTGTCTCGTTCATGATCGCTCTCTCACTTTCGATCTTGCTCTCGGCATACAATGAGAGTGGAAAGAGGGGAGAATCCTCGGTCAGCATTTCGGTATCGCTCTTGCCGTAAGTGCTGCATGTCGACATATGCATGAGTTTTTCCACGCCGAGACGTCTTGCTGTCCGGGCAATAAGTCCAGCTGCCGCCACATTGATCTCCCAGGTGGCCTCGGGGTCTATACGGCATGCTTCGTCACCCACTATTGCAGCCATGTTCACAACGGTATCCCTGCCTGTCATCACTTCCTCGAGAAGGGCTTCATCCCGGATGTCACCTTCGACGACAAGGAGTCGAGGTTTCGTCGAAAGCTTCTGCAGTGAATCGTTTCCGTACAGGAATTTGTCAAGAACGGTCACATCGTGACCTTCCTCTAAAAGGAGCCTCGCCAGAGTGGTTCCGAGAAACCCGCCTCCTCCGAGCAGAAGGATATTCCTTCTACCTGAATCCTTCGCATCGTGTACAAGCCTGGTATCGGGATCGTCAGAAGTCAGATCCTCCAGGGTCTTCAGGATATCGTCGTGTACTGATTCCATATCGTCCTCCGTTCGAATCACTTGGCCAGTCAGTCGTTTCCGGCGTTTTTATGAATTTTCCTGATAGTTTCAGCTATCCGCTTTATTCCGGTTTCTTTCAGGTGCGAATAAAGTGGAAGCGTAAGTACGTTCTTTGTCAGCCACTCGGTGAAGGTCAGGTTGACGCTGCGGTGTTCCAGGTCCTTGTAGGCCGACTGTCGATGCAGGGGTGGATAGAAGTATTTTCTTGTCTGTATGTTCTGTTCGAGGAGAAGATCGTGCAGTCGGTCGCGGTCGATTCCGAAGATGGATGGATCCACCGCAATTGTAAAATCTTTCCAGCTGTGCCTGCAGCCGCGAGGAATATCCTGAAAACTGATTCCATCTATCCCGCCAAGTTCTTTTCTGTAGAGGGCCGCAAGTCTGGAGCGTTCGTTTATCTCGGGATCTACCAACTCGATGCTTTCGAGTATCATGGCCGCATTGAATTCGGGCATTCTCGCGTTTAATCCGGCAGTGAAGCAATCGTAATCACCCCTGTTGCCGTAATTTCTCATATACCTGATGTCTTCGGCCAGGGCATCGTCATCTGTCGTGAGGATCCCGCCCTCTCCACCGGTTATCAGTTTGGTCGGACTCATGCTGAATACTTCGGCCTTGCCAAAGGCTCCGATCCTTTTTTCATCCATCATGGCGCCGAATCCGTGAGCAGCGTCGAAGATAAGAGGTATGCCCAATTCTTCTGCAACTTCTTCGAGTGCGGCTACTGGAGCGGGGTTACCGAATATATGGACCCCAAGTATCGCTTCCGTATCGTCCGAGACAGCGGCGAGGACCGATTCTACGGAAATATTCCAATCCCTGTAGCTGCAATCGACGAAAACAGGTTTGGCGCCTGCCCAGAAAATAGCGTGACCTGTAGCGGAGAAAGTAAAACTCGGAACGATTACTTCACCTGTTATTCCCAGGGCCTTCATGAGGAGGATGAGACCCGAAGTGCAGGAGGAAAGTGCTACGGCATTTCTGACTCCGATGAAGTCTGCGACTTTCTTCTCCAATTCCTCGACAGTTTTGTGATTGGTCAGCATCTTCGATCTGTAGATCGATTCGAGGCGGTCCCTGACCGGCTCCCAATCTGGAAGATTCGGGCGGATAATCGGGACGATCTCTTCGAATGCGGGACCTGATGATCCGATGACCTCGTCTTTTTCCTCCATCACATTGAAATCTGCAACCTGCTCTTTCACATCATCTCCAATCTTCTGATAAGACGGTTATATTTTTTCTTTTGTGTGGGGTTGAACCGGAATCCATGATCTGTAAATTCGTCCCGTCCTCAACGTTTTCACCGATACCCAGTCTGATGCCGGGTGCGATGAAACAACAGTCTCCGACAACAACGCCTTTTCCTATGGAGACGTTCTCAGAGATTATGTTTCCCGTCCCGATGACGGCCTCGGGATCTATATTGCTTTCGGGAGAGATGGCGGCGATTATTTCGAATCCGATCCTTTCGCACAGCCTTGAGATCTCGATCCGTGCCTCACCGTCGAACAAAGTCGTACAGATGGCTCCAATACCTTCGCGCATCAATCTTCTCAAGTCGCGGCCCTGCCCTATGACGGGGATCCCACATACGAGCGATTCGGTCATCAGCGGAGCATCATCGAGAAATCCGACTATCTTCAGATCGTCTCTCGATTTCAGAATGCTGTATGCTTTCCGGCCAAGAAGGCCTGCGCCATATATCAGGGTCTTCATTTCTCGATCTCTCCTGATGATCTGCCTGTCTCCGGATATTTCAGATAACTACCCTTGACTGTCTGTTTTATCGGAAGAGGATGGCAGGACTTTAACTTCTTATTTTCTGGGAAAATTCTTCTCTATCCAGGCCCCTTTTCGAGGAAAAATCTTCCCCTTGGGAACAGTTTCTATGCCATTCCTTTAAGGGGGATTATTGTCCGGGGCGTAAGGACTGTGATTACAGAGTGTTGTGGAGTATGAGGTAATGAGTCCCGGGCATCACAGGTGGAATGGAACTTGTTATCTATCAAGCAGGAAGATCGTGTTTACGATGAAATAATACAGCGTTTTTGAAGATTCACAGGGGAACAGATATTCGACTGAATTCTGACAGAATCGAGAAGGGACGATTGAGGATGCCATTATTAAGCAGGGGACAGGGTCGGTTGGCGATTTTCATCGCTGTAGCCGTGATCATGGCGATCGCGGGATCTGTTGTGTTTCCATCTGTCGCCAGGGCCCAGACCGACGAACAGAGGGAAGCATACAGGAAATATCTGGAGATGAAAAAGTCCGGGGCGATCGAGGATGAACCCGAAGGCCCGGTCTCGATATATGGTGAAAAGAAAACGGCCATCCCTCCATCGTCCGATGCTTCTGATGGACCTTCTGCGGTACCAGCCAGGTTCGGCCTTGATATTTTCGCCCACCCACCTTCCAATATGACAATCTCCACCGAGATCCCGGTCCCTCCCGGATATACTCTGGGCCCTGGAGACAGGCTGATCCTGAATCTATGGGGCAGTGTCGAGAGGTCATTTCATCTTGAGATCGACAGGGAGGGAAAGGTCTTTATCCCCAAAGCCGGCGAGCTTGTACTCTGGGGGATGACCCTGGCCAGCGCGAAGGAGAGTATCGAAGACCATATTGGGAAGATCTATTCCGACTTCAGCATGAATATCGTGTTGGGCAAGATCAGGTCTATCACCGTCTATGTCAGCGGTGAAGTCGCAAGGCCGGGCGCTTACACGGTGAGCTCTCTGCATACGATGTTCAACATATTGTACCTCGCCGGTGGACCTGTGGACAGGGGGTCCCTGAGGAGGATACGCCTTATCAGGGGGAACAGCGAATTAAGGGAGATCGACCTCTACAACCTGCTGATGAAGGGCAAGGGTGACGATGTAAGACTGGAATCGAACGATGTCATCTTTGTCCCCGTGGCCGGTCCGCTGGTCACGGTGTCCGGTGAAGTCAGAAGGCCGGCCGTATATGAATTGAAGGGGGAGGAATCTCTCGGTTCCGTCATCGATCTTGCTGGAGGGGTCACTCCCTCCGCATATCTGGATAATATCGAAATACTCAGGTACGAAGAAAACAGGCGCAGGGTCGTAATGAATGTAGATATCTCCGGCGATAACGGAGAATCTTTGGAGATAAAGATTGTCGACGGCGATAGAATGACTATCCGGAATGTCGACGAACATCGGTTTAATGTCGTATTTCTCAAGGGGGAAGTGAAGTATCCCGGAGAGTATGAATTTGTCAGCGGAATGAGGATAACCGATCTTGTAGGCAGGGAAATCCTGCTTCCCGGCTCGTTTCTCGACGTAGTATTCATAAGCAGGCTTCTCGATGATGAGACCAGACAGGTGATTCAGGTCGATCTGAGAAAGGTCCTCGACGATCCGGTTCCTGCCGGCAGCGACGCTGGCTCCGGAAGATACATCGAAGGGACCGTAGTAGAATCGGATATTCCACTTCAGCCGGGGGATATCCTGAGAATATTTCCTGTTGAGAGGATGCGTGACAGGGCGAATGTGTCAGTCGAGGGAGAAGTCAGGCAGCCGGGAGTCTACGATCACGGCGGGGATATGACGGTGACAGATCTGCTGTATATGGCAGGAGGAGTGAGGGAAAAAGCATTCCTGCTGAACGCCGAGATAGCGAGGCTCGTGAAAGACGGCAACAGGGTCTCGGAGATCATCAGATTCGATCTTGGAGAGGCGCTGGCAGGCCCGCATAGTGACAGCGACATCGTTCTGGAAGCGGGCGACGTTGTCTATATCAGGAATATCCCGAAGTTCAGAGAGCACGGAAAAATATTGATAAGTGGTGAAGTCTTTTTCCCCGGCACTTATGTGCTGGAAAATGAAAAGGAGACCTTGACGGATCTGGTGCAAAGAGCTGGTGGTTTTACAAGCGACGCTTTTTTGAAAGGTGCCGTGTTTAATCGTTCCGGAATAGTAAAGGAACTTGAGCAACGAAATGTGTTCGATATGGTCGAGGCTCTGCGTGTGGATGAGTTCGACACATCCGGACTGTCCTTGTATCCGAGGACCAGTTTTGATGTTAACCCTGTCAAGATGACCAGGATCATCATAGACCTTCCCTCGATAATGAGCGGGAGAGATGAAACAGAGGATATCGTCCTCAAGCCTGGAGACAGCATTTATATCCCCGGGACGCCCTCAGGTATAAATGTCCTTGGTGCCGTAGCGTCGAGTGGAACGATCAAGCATGTCAGTGGAAAGAAGGCTTTTTACTACATCGACCGTGCCGGAGGATATACTCGAAGGGCCGACAAGGGGGAAGTAAGGGTGCTCAAGGCAGGTGGCCGGGTCATAAAGAAAAGAGCTTCCTCTCATACCCTGGAGGTCGGTGACGCGATAATCGTACCCGGAAAGATCCTCCATGACAGAGAATGGTTGAAGGTGATCCAGGCAGCTGTCTCAGTGGTGGCTGGCGCGTTCACGACGATCTATATCGTGACAAAACTCTGATAATAATCGGAATCGAGTGTGATCGGGGTACTGTGATCAACCCTGCTCCGGTTTTTCTCCCACGAATGTGAATCCTGAAGCGACGATGTGACCCATCCTGTGATGCTCGGTGATGGGATCGAGATATTTCACCGGCTGAAGCAACCATCCGAAGAGTATCTTGAAAGCTTTGTAAAGGGTGAGGCTTCCCAGAGAGAAAAGCTCGGAAAAGAATTCTCTCGCTATCCACACGTAGGAGGAGGCACTTCCCCTGGTTATACCGCAGTCGATCTTGTCAAATCTGGAGAAGAGGAGTTCGATGCCGTCCACCGTATAACGACGGTAATCTCCAGGGCTGGGATGATATCCCTGCATGAACGGGATGGAAGAGAAAACGCGACCATGCGGTTTGAGGACTCTGAAAAACTCGGCTACCACTTCGTCGGGGTACTTGACGTGCTCGAGGACACCCCTTGCGATGATACCGTCTATCGAGCCTTCATCGAAGGGGAGATCGTGGATGTCTCCGAGAATGTCGACACCGGGGGCCATGTAGATGTCTATCGATACAATATCATCGATCGTCTTTTTTCTTCCGGCTCCCATGTCGAGGATGATACTTCTCTCAGGAAAGCTGTCGAGAAAGTCCTTCAATTTCCTGTTCTGGAGCCTGTTTGTCACGTTTGTCGGAGGTTGTATCGCCTTCCTCAGTCTTTCCAGTCTCATTATCTTCTCCTTTTGACAACGTCCCGTCGAACATCGCCATATGGGCACGGGCGCATTTCTTCATCGAATATCCAATTTTGACGGTATTCCTGGCCATGGATCCAAGAGTCTTCCGGAGGATCGTGTCTTCCAGTAATCTTCCCATCGCGGTGGAGAGAGCTTCCTCGTCATCTACTGGTACGAGAAGCCCGTTTTCCCTGTCCTTTATTATTTCTGCGGCGCCTCCGACGGGTGTGCCGATCATCGGCAGCCCACAGGACATCGCCTCGAGCATTGCTATTGATAGTCCCTCCCAGCGTGATGGTTGCACGAATACATCGACGAGTCTCAGATATCCTGCGACATCACTCCGCCTGCCGAGAAAAACGATAGTGTCGTCGATTTCGAGGGAGGAAGCCAGATCCTTCATCTCATCGAAAAGGATTCCATTGCCGACAAGGAAGAGCATCGCGCCGGAATCAGGATATCTTTCGCTGAGGATCTTCCACCCCCGGATCAGGGTGTCTATGCCTTTCTGGTCGTGGAAATTACCGACAAAAAGAAATATCGTCCTTCCCAGGATTCCCATATTGCTCAGCCCTCTGTAACGCTCATCAGGATCGAGAGGACTGAACTGTTCTGTGTCGACTCCGTTCGGGATCGGGCTGATCTTTTCGGCAGGGCATCCTGATTCGAGCAGATCATCGGCGATGGTCCTGTTTATGGAGACTATCGATCTGGATTCTTCGATGATCCGCGAAAAGTTTCTTTTCCCATTAAATCGTTTTCTGAGCGCCTCTACTTTTCCGGTGTTGTGAATCGTCACGAAAAGATCCCTGCCTGTCAACCTGCGGTAGAGTAGCCCGATCACAGCCGGGGCATCGAGAGAATGCACATGAAGGCAGTCGAATCGGCGGTGGAGTGCCAGTAGAACTGCTATGGAGACAGACCTGAAAAGAAGTGAGCGCAATGCCCGCGATCCGAATACCGGGATACGTATTATAAGTGTCCTGTCCCTTTTTTCGACCAGAGAGGCCTCACCCGACAATCTTGTTACGACAGTATTACTGACACCATTTCGTGAGAACTCGGCAGCGAGGGACTCGACCAGCCGTTCGGCTCCACCGATCCTTGGTGGAAAGCTGTTTATGAGAAAGAGAGGCCTTTTGTGGTGCTCAGCTATTTCTTCAGCCGGCTCGGGGTCCTCCGACTCCGGTTGTTCCCAACGGTGAGAGAGGGTCGAGTAGAGTTCGATATATCGATCTGAGACCGAGACAAGGGAAAAGTCGGCGGATATTTTCTGCCTGGCCTGCTCTCCCATATGGGGGGCGCTGTTCGAAAGAGCTTCAAGAATGGCGCTGTTTAATGAGCTCCGGTCATATGCCGGGAACAGTATCCCGGATACTCCGTCTTCGATCACTTCCGATGAGCCACTTACATCTGAGGCGATAACATGTAAGCCTGATGACATTGCTTCGAGCAGAGAGTTGGACAATCCCTCGTCACGGGAAGGAAGCACGAAGATATCTGCAGCATGGTACAGTGTCGAAACTTCTTCCACCGGCCCCAGGAACCTGACAGTCTTATCGAGTCCGAGCCGCATGGCAAGTGATTCGAGTCGCTGTCTCTCAGGGCCCTGTCCGGCTATCAGCATGAGGAGGCTTGACTGGTCCAGAGGCAGGGATTCAAGCAGGATGTCAAGATTCTTCTGAGGAGAAAGCCTGCCGGTGAAAAGGATCACACGGGCATCACTTTTTATATCGAGTATATTTCTCGCAGCCTGTTTTTCTCCTGGCGAGGGTGCAGTGAATGACTGTGGGTCGAGCCCGTTTGGTATCCTTATGATCCTGCTCCGGATTATTCCTTCAGCTGCCAGTTCGTCAGCTATTTCTTCGCTCAACGCTACGAAAGCGTCGATTCGTCTCATGAGACGACAAAAAAGAGGATAGTAGAATCGCTTCTTCGCTATGGAGATCTCGCCGGCCCGGCCGCTGCACGCGACTTTGCAGATAACCGGGGGACCGCCCATCATTCTCGCCAGGGCGGCTGTCATCATCTCTACAGAGGCGAAATGTATGTGGACTGCGTCGTATCTTTTCCGGCCCTGAAGTATGTTGAAGAAAAGAGAGATGTTGTAGACCAGGGTGCCCAGAAACCTCAAATGCGGATGGGGAAGACGTCTGACCAGTATCGGTCCGTCGCCTGTTATGATCTTCTCTCTCTGTTTCCAGTCGCGGTTCATCCTGGCGCCACAGAATTCGATTCTCAGGCCGGAGGACACGAGTTTCGAGGCCAGGCGGATCGCCGACCTTTCGGCTCCTCCGAACAGCGAATCGGGGTGAAATCTTTTCAGTACCATCAGTATTCTCATCGTCTGGCTTCCATACACCATGAGGTGCTGAGGGAAAAAGCTATTCTCTCCAGGGAAAAATATGCCCTCCCTGCCTGATCGGTCGTTTATGATCCGATTCGGAGGGCAGTCGCGACACATTCCCTGTTTTCATCCAACATGCAGAAAAATAAGCCGTTAGCCTGGATTCTGGCGATATGCTGCCAGTCGCGCTTCCAGCCTGTTTCCGCAGGGAGGATGTTCCTGTTATCAATCTGCAAGTCGTCTGCCACCAATGATCCTGGCCTGAATCCGGTATGGACGATGGCGGGCCGAATGTGTTCTTGACAAAAGGCCGTAAAATGGTGTAGAATATATGAACGTTACTCATCTCTCTCTTCTTTGTGACGGTGCTTGAAAGAGAAGGACATCTGAAGGAGTTGCTCAGTAGAGTCAAACCGCTAACGTTTTATTAAACATCAGGTAAGGCAACGATTGGAATCCCCTGACAGGAGGAGAGCGATGGTTCGGAATTTATCCAGATCATTTATCCTGACAACGGTATTGATACTTGCTTTTGGCAACCTGAACGCAATGGCGATCAGGCATACAGTGGATATTGACCGTTCCCAGTTGAAGATCACAGAGAAAGAACCGGGAGTCGTGTCGCTGGCTGCAGATGGATGCCTGTCGACAAACTACCTCGGGCTGCCTGAAATACCATTCAAAGTGGTAAGTATCCTCCTGCCACAGGGAGAGAGTGTCCGATCGTTCTTTCTCGAGGGTGGATCCGTTATCAGCATTCTGGCAGAGACAGCACTGTCGCCGTTCGAGGGGGATTATCTTGACGACGGCACGCTGAAGGGTCTGAGCGTCGATGTTTCCGAAGTCACGGGAAAGGATTCTGTCTTTCCTGCATGGCAGGTCAAGCATCTGGGCACGAGATCCATGAAGGGCTACTTGATAGCTTCGTTTGCGGTCTATCCGGTAAGATACAATACAGTGACGAGAGAGCTTTCGCTGTTATCGAATTTCGAGCTTGTAGTGGAGACCGAACCTGTTACAGGAGACGACAACACCGTCGAGAGAGTCAGGTATGTCAAGGGGTTCAGGGAGAGAGCAAGGGACGAAGTGGAATCGATCGTCGTCAATCCTTCCGAAGCCGCGTCATATTCTTTCAACGAGATCCAGGTCGAAACGGGAGACAGGGGTTTCCTGCCAAGCTACCTTCCAAGTATGGAAGGCAGTGAAATAACGTATCTCATAATCACCAGTGAAGAGATGGAACCATCTTTCCAGGCCTTTGCAGACTGGAAGACCAAGAAGGGTATTCCAGCTGTAGTCCGGACGGTCGAGTGGATCCAGCAGAATTTCTGGGTGGGCTCCGATCGCGGAGAGACGATCAGAAATTTCATAGTCGAAGCATATGCAAAGTGGGGTGTCGAATATGTCCTCCTCGGTGGTGACACCGATATCATCCCGGCCAGATACGCGTATGTCTCTTTCTATACGGGAGATTTTCTGCCTACAGAGATGTACTATTCATGCCTGGATGGTAACTGGAATGCTGACGGCGATTCGATCTGGGGTGAGGCATACCACACTTCGTTAGACCCAGGAGATGAGACTGACCTTTATTCCGAGGTCTATGTCGGCCGGATGCCGGTATCGACCGAGGCGGAGGCCGACATCGTTATTGGCAAGACGATAGCATACGAGACTCCAGCCGAAACTGACTCGAAAACAAAGTTTCTTCTCCTTGGAGAGGTGATTTTCCCGACCTTGTGGGAACCTGGTGACGACATTATCCTCGACGGCGCCGAGATCCTCGAGGATGTCTATATGCCATACATCCAGGGCCGGGCCGATCGCGAGGCAATAAGGCTCTATGAAGCAAGCTTCAATTATCCCGGGGCATATGCTCTTTCGAAGAACGCGGCAGTCGATTCGATAAACGCAGGTATCAATCATCTGATGCACGCGGGACACGGTGGCAAGTATAATATGGCCCTAGGATCCGGGACCATCCTTAATTATGATGCAGCAAATCTGGTCAATGGCGACGCGTTGTTTTCGATGTATCTCATGAATTGCACGAATGTGGCTTATGATACAGATTGCCTCGCCGAATATTTCCTTCTGAATGCCAATGGTGGCGCATGCGCTGTCACCGGATCGAGCAGATCGGCATTCCCAAGTACGTCCAGGCCATACCTCGACAATTACTATAACCTGCTCTTCGACGAGGATGTAGTGCAGCTTGGCAAGGTCCATACGAAATCGAGGGAACCCTACACTTCAGGGGCCTATGCGGAGACGGCGGACAGGTGGACCCATTATATTTATAATTATCTCGGCGACCCGGAACTCTGTATGTTCCGTGGAGAGGTCGGGACCTTCGATGTGACCTATCCTGCTACTGCGGTCTTCGGGACTAACGACATCACGATCATGGTTACAAGTGACGGATCGCCATACGATTCGGCGTATGTCTGTCTTCACAAGGAAGACGATGATTACGTTTATGGATATACTGACATGACCGGCGAGATCGTCTTCAGCGATTTTCTCTGCCGGGGCCAGGGTCATATCGATCTGACAGTGACCGGGCTGGATCATGCACGATTCAACGACACTATCTTCGTCGTCCAGGAGACTGCCGCTTTTCTGAGGGTCGACAAGATCGTTATTAATGACTATGTCGTTGGGAATAACGATAAGATCCTCGACAGTGGTGAATCGGTGGTTCTTTCGGTAAAGCTGGCGAACACCGGTGAGACAGATGCCGACAAGGTATATGCATTCATCAGGAGCAACAGCTCCGGCGTGACCGTCTCTGATAGCATCGCGATATATCCTCTGGTCGGCCTGATAGAACCGGTCTATGCCCTGGACCCCTTCGAGTTCTCGGTCATGTCAACGGTCGAGGATGAGGAGACAATCGAGTTTACTATCGATATCCACGATTCGACAGGTGGGTTCTGGACAGAGAGATTCGCGGTCGAGGTCCATGCCCCGGATCTGGAATTATATATTAACACATTGTCGGACGAGGTCCCCTATGGGGACGGTGACGGGACGATCAGTTCGGGTGAACCATTCCTGCTGAATGTGTTTGTGAAAAACTTCGGGTCAGGTACAGCGGCAGGACTGGAGGGTGTTATCCGCACCTCGGATGGTGGGATAGACATCGTCGACAGCACTTCGACCTACAACGATCTGGTAAACCTCGGAATGGACGGGGGCAGTGGTTTTGTACTCTCCGAATTGAATCTTTTCACCTCAAACTATCTTGAATTCGAGCTGACCGATGCTTATGGAAGAGTGTACACAAGAGATATAGAATTGAGAGAGTCGGCCTCACCCGACAGCATTTATCTCGATGCCAGCTTTGGCCCTACCGAGATACATATCACATGGGATCCTCCGGACGATCTGGAACATTACAGGTATCTGGTATATCACTCTCTGACACCGGGAGGCCCGTACGATCAGGCCAGTGATGATATCGTATTGCACACGATGTTCAGGGATGTAGGACTGCAATCGAGTACATGGTACTACTATGTGGTGGCAGCAGTCGATTCCTGCGGCAATCTGAGTTCATACAGTCCGGAAGTCACTACGACTACCAGTCCTCCACAGCTTGCGGGTTGGCCCAACAAGATGAGTAAAGAAAGCTCCAGCAGTCCGAATGTCGGTGACATCGACGGTGATACGCACGCAGATATCGTGATCGGTTCGGATTATGTCCATGCATGGCGCGGGGATGGAGTCGAACTTAGAGATGGCGATGGACAACCGATCACATGGGGTATCTTCAACACAGAGGGAACGACTTTCACCGCTTCGGTAGCCCTGGGCGAACTGGACGGTATCCAGGGGCTGGAGATCGTCGGCGCCGCGTGGGATACGAAAAAATTGTATGTCTTCAACAAGGACGGTGTGAACCTTCCTGGATTTCCAAAGACTACGGTCGACATCTGCTGGGCAAGCCCGGTACTTGGAGACTTTGATGGTGACGGCGATCTGGAGATAATAGTGTACGATGTGGACGGCACGGTGTATGTATGGCACCACGATGGGACCGAGTTGAGAGACGGTGACTCAAATCCCGGGACCGATGGACCGTTCTTCTCGGCTGGAAGCGCGAGTGACGGCTGGCACGTCTCCACTCCGGCGATGGCCGATATCGATGATGATGGTGTCCTGGAGCTTATCGTATGTGCTCCGAGCGACAACATCTATTGTCTTAACTACAATGGTACTTCAGTACCCGGTTGGCCAGTGGCGGTCGATGTCGGAGCGAATATCTCTTCCAGTCCGGCCGTGGGCGACGTCGATAACGACGGGCGGCCCGAAATTATCGTGCAGACTTCATGGAGCAGAGTCTACGGACTGAACCATGACGGGACAGAGATGCCCGGGTGGCCGAAATGGGTCAACGCCAGTACTTTCTTCAATTCTTCTCCGGCGTTGGCCGATCTGACGGGAGACGGGTTCCTGGAAGTGATTCTCGCGGGTCAGAACGGATATCTATATATCTTCCGTTCGACAGGAGCTTCGCTGCCTGGCTGGCCGATCATCTACTCCACTTCAGCGGGCACGGAATCTTCTCCTGTAATAGCCGATATATCCGGTGATGGTTATCTCGATATCATCCTCGGTGCCGAGGACGGTTTCCTGAAAGCATGGGATATTAGCGGCGATTTTCTGCCCGGCTTCCCGATCAAGCTTAACGGATTTGTCCGCGGCACTCCGATTGTCAACGATATGGATCTGGACGGGGATGTAGAGCTCATAGCTGCATGCTGGGATCAGAACGTGTTTGTCTGGGATATCGAGGCTCCCACCTATTATGGATATAGAGCCTGGAACGGTTTCCATTGCAACAGCCTGAATAGCGGATGGGTCGACCAGCCCGACCTGACAGGTGCCGAGGGCATGGCCTGCTCATATCTGGTAGAGAGCGGAGATATCAATCTCAACTGGTCCGTCAGTGTCGGAGTGGAAAGCTGGGATCTCTTCAGGAAACGGCCCGACGCGGAGTACGAGCTTATGGCGGCAGATCTCAGGGCTGATCAGGCAGGTGCAGTGATATACAGGGATCTGACCGTGGAAGAAGGACTAACTTATATCTACAGACTTCAGGCGTCCGGCGACGACGAGTTCTATGCCGAGACTGAAGGAATAGAGGTTCCCGTACAGACGGCACGCATGTATCAGAACTACCCGAATCCTTTCAATCCGATGACCAGTATCGCCTATACAGTGCCTGGCGGATCATCTTCGGCCCAGAACGTTCTTCTCAACGTCTACGACGTGAGAGGAGCTCTAATAAAGACTCTTGTCAACAATCCAGTCACCGGGGGCAGACATATAGTCACCTGGGACGGTACTAACAACAGGGGTGCGCAGGTATCGAGCGGCGTGTATTTCTCACGGTTCAGTACCGGTGGGCATAATGAAGTCAAGAAGATGCTACTTCTCAGGTAGTAGATGGTTCTGATGTAAATATTCATGACTGAGCCGCTGGCGGCAGGTCAGGGGTTACAGAAGAGGGTCGGGACATGGAATCCCGGCCCTCTGTTTATTCTGATCGTGCGGACCATCTGCCAATAGTATCGATCTGCTGGACTTTATCGATTTTCAAGCCTGGTTGACCTTCGAGGTGTTGTTGATTTCCTAGACTTCCTCGAGAGATGTTCTTATATAGCGCTCCAACTCCTCATAGCTGTGAAAATGAAGATCGAAATCATAATCCCTTTCGAATTCGCAATCTTCCCATGTGTGGGTCCGGCATATATTCGGACGCACAGGATAGATCATACAGCCCTTCACCGGGTCGTAGAACCTGCAGGGGTTGTTGACCATGACGAACCATCGTTCATCGTCCATATAGATCTGTACGTCTCTGTGAGTCATTATCCAAAGCATGTCGTTCCAGTCGTCCATGTCTTCTGGTTCGTCTATCTCCACTGAGAAATACATGCAGCATTTAGCGGGGATACAATCCTCACACTGGTTCTTTGCTTTCTTGTTCTTTAGTTTTTTCTTCTGTTTTCCCTTCGGGGATTCTTTCTTTTTTTTGCGGTTTTTTTCTCTGGAAAACAAATCCCATCTCCCTTCTGGTGTCGTGCATCTCACTTTTTATAAGGAATAATGTTCCTTTTGGCAATATCAAAGAAGTCTGAATTATAGAAATATTGATCCAGGTCCATTCCTGTTCCACTCAAAAAGAAGTAAATACAGGATCCCGGCGGTAAGAAGAAGGTGGTTATGTATTCGGAGTCTGGAAAGTCCTGGAAGTCGGAGATTGACATTGCGTGTCGCGATGGTGTATCTTATTCTTCCTTAATACGTGGTATGTTCTTATTCGGCAGTGAATATTCTAGGGGTTTCAATGAATATCCAGTTAACAGATGAAGAGCGAATGATTCAGAAGACCATCAGGGATTTTGCCCGGAAAGACCTTGCAGCTGTGGCCGATGAGGCTAACAGGGAAGGGATATTCCAGGACGAGATCTATACCAGTCTTGGGGAACTGGGGTTCATGGGAATTACGGTTCCTGAGAAATACGGTGGTGTGGATTTTGGGACATTCAGTCTGGCGCTGACTCTCGAAGAGCTCAGCCGTGTCTGCGCGTCGACGGCCGTAGCTGTTTCCGTACATAATTCACTGGCCAACCACATCGTCCTCAAATATGGCAGTGAAGAGATGAAGGAGAAATACCTTCCCAGAATGGCCTCGGGAGAAGCGATAGGGGTCTACGCACTTACAGAGCCGGATGCTGGTAGTGACGTCTCCGCGATAAGAATGTCTGCTGTGAAAGAAGGCGACGAATATATTCTTAACGGGTCGAAGATATTCATCTCGACTGGAGATAAAGCCGGAGTGATCATTGTTATCGCTCGAACCGATCCGGAAAGCCGTACAAAGGGATTGTCCGCATTTCTCGTCGAGCCGGATCATCCAGGTTTCTCTGTCGGCAAGGTCGAGCACAAGATGGGACTGAAGGCTTCATCCACGGTAGAACTTGTTTTCGAGGACTGCCGCGTACCATCGGCCAACCTGATCGGTGAAGAGGGCTTGGGGATGCAGATAGCTCTCGGGTCCCTCGACGGAGGAAGGATCGGTATAGCATCGCAAGCCCTGGGTATCGCGCAGACTGCTCTTGAT
>JAHOYU010000015.1 GCA_019038625.1 Candidatus Latescibacterota bacterium
TCCGAGGGCTGTCTGTGTTACTGCAATGGAGAAAACAGTCCCTGCTACGAAAATAATTATAAAAACCTCGGTCACCCGGGGGAGATATTCTTCTTTCAGACGCTCGATCATCAAACCAGCTCTCGAAATAGGAAGGGGTTGAGATCAGCCGTTGACGACCATTTCTTCTACCAGTCCACAGAGTATATGTCCCATTGTCATATGGACCTCCTGTATCCTGGCAAAATCATCGTCCGGAACGATCAGACAGACTTCGGCTGTACCGGCCATCCGCCCACCATCCACTCCGGTAAATGCAAGGGAGGTCATACCGAGATCTGAGGACATTTCGAGGGCCCTCAACATGTTGGGAGAGTTGCCGCTTGTCGAAAGGGCCAGCAGGACATCTCCTTCGTTTCCCAGGCTCTCGAGCTGTTTCGAAAAGACTTCATCGTACGAAAAATCATTTGCGAGAGCCGTGACGACCGAAGAATTGACTGTAAGAGCGAACGACTTGTACCCTTTGATCTTTTTCCTGCGGAACCTGCCGACCAGTTCCCCTGCGATATGTTGAGCATCGGCCGCGCTTCCACCGTTGCCGCATGTGAATATTACGTTCCCCCGCCTGATCGCGGCAGCCATTATCTCCGCCATCCCGACGATCTTTTCGATCTCATCGGATGGAAGTCTCTCCAGGACCTTCTTCAACGCGTCCAGCTCAGTCCTGACCTGTCCTGTATAATCATCTCTGTCCATCTATCTTCCTATTTCGTTAAAACAATGATCGAAAGGATAACGGTCCCCATCGTCACAAAAGAACTGAAAATCGACCCGAAGACCCTCGATTTGGACCTCTTCACGATTATCACATCACCGCGGTTCGGGCGCGTCTGGCCATCACCTTTTCTTTCATGTCCGTCAGGCGAATATATAACGACTCTGTTGATACTTCCGTTCTCGGTCGGGCCTCCCGCGAGTCCCACATACTGGGCAACGGTCCAGTCTCCCTCATACATAAACTTCCCCGGCAATTGCACTTCCCCCCCCACAGCTACCGTCTTGCTGATAGCAGGGATATGAAGCATATCGCCATCTTTGAGCGACAACTCCCTCGTCTGAATCGGAGGTATATAATCCCTTAGATCGAGTCTGATTATCTCCCCGTTCTTCCGTTCTATCGAAGCGGCGCTGAAGTCGACATCCGGCTGAAACTGCCCCACCCTGGCGAGAAGATCCGTCAACCCTTCTCCCTCGGTGATATAGTAATGCCCCGTCTTCCGCGTCGCGCCAAAGACATACACTCTGCTGGTCCCTGTCATTCCGTCCATCACATTTATCTCGTCCCTGTCTCTCAGGACTATCTTGCCGAATTCCGATCTGGCCACAGGCCCCGTCAGTACCGAACCGTCATCCTCCACCCTGCTCAGAAGTATCGTGTCTGAGAATGCTTCCCCCGAAAATCCGCCGGCCAGCCGGATAATATCAAGGACTGTCTCTTCGGGAAGCATCTCGTATACTGCGGACCTGTTCACACTTCCACGCACGACCGTATGGAGGTCTGCCACCGGCACATGTATCCTGTCCCCGTTTGACAGGACAGGATTCCTTGAGAAATCACCTTCGAGAACGAATTTGAGGATGTCGACGCTCAACGTGTCCTCTCCGCGACAGAGCTGCACTCTCCGGTTGGAACCCTTCGAATTGATGCTGCCTGCCAGTTCGATCGCGTCCGACACTCTCTGCACAGCGGTCACTTCCACCGCCCCCGGGACGGCGACCTCGCCGGTCACATAGACTTTGAATACCCTGGGTTGCTGCAGATAGCAGCTCACCTCGATATTCTTGAAATACATGTCGATCTTTTCTGAAAGGACTTCCCTGAATCTGGTCATAGTCAACCCGTCGGCATAAATCCCGCCTACTCCGGGGAAAAACACATACCCTTCGGGAAGAACGACAAGTTGAATAGCTCTGGGCTCCGGACCTGTGATGTTTACAAGAAGACGGTCGTATGGGCCCAGTATATACTCATCGGGGTCTACAGCCTGCTCGAGCCGGGGATGCTCCAGGCCCGAATACATAATACTTCCTGTCTGCTCCTTCTCGGCGGTCTTCCGAACGGCATCACTCTCGGAGAGGGCTCCATCTATCAGGGTTCCTCTCGCTGACTGTGCGATTGCAGCACTGCCGCTGACCAGAACGCAGACGAATAACAGAAGGAAAATCGATTCCTTGAATAATTTCATTTCATCAACCCCGTTCGGACAAAAGCCTTCCCAGAATGTCAGGAAGGGCGTCGAAAACCTTCTTCTCGCTCTCGAGATCCTTCGTGCCCAATTGTGCCAGATGTTTCTTTCCTCCTCCTCCTCCTCCAGCGATCTCACCCAGTTCCTTTACAAGGAGGTCGGCCTGCACCCCGGTTTTAAGAAGATCATCTGTTACGGCGACTACATAATGCATCTTGCCTTTTGATGGAGCAGAGAAAACGGCTACTCCAGAAGCCACCCTCTCCCTGAAAACATCGGCCTGGGCCCGAAGACGTCCGGGATCCTGCACCGGTATGCGTCCCGCGACGACCTTCACCCCTCCCACATCGACTGCTTTTTTCAGTATAGCGTCAAACCCTCCACCAGCCTCTCCCTTTTCAAGTTCCTTTATCGTCTTTTTCATATTCTCTATCTCACCGAGAAGAGAGGTGATCCTGGCCGGAAGCTCTGCTGGACGGGCGTTGAGGAGTCCTGCCGTTTTTTCCTCTTCATCCATCCTGCCATGGATGAATTCAAGGGCGGCCGCCCCGGTCATCGCTTCGATCCTTCTTACTCCAGCGGCGACGCTGCCCTCGGCGATTATCACAAAGAACCCGATTCTGCCACTGTTATCCAGATGCGTCCCGCCGCATAACTCAGTCGAGACCTTACCAGTACTGACTACCCTGACTTTTGCACCGTATTTCTCGTCGAAGATCGCAATAGCCCCCGACTTTACAGCAGCCTGGTAGTCCATCAATTCCGTATTGACCGAAAGCAGATCTCTTACCCAGCCATTTACCAGGTCTTCTATCTCTCTCTTCTCTTCAACGCTGACAGCCTGGAAATGATTAAAATCGAACCTGAGGCGTTCCCCGTCCACCATCGAACCAGCCTGCGCGACATGTTCGCCCACGACCTGGCGCAGTGCTGCGTGGAGCAGGTGGGTGGCTGTATGATTACTGGCTATGGCCAGCCGCCATTCGCTGTCGACTTCGAGAAGGGCGCGTTCACCTTCAGCTGTCAGCATTTCCAGATCAGGGGATGGATCTTCGGGCTCGACGAGGTGCACTGTGTCGCCCCCTCGCTTGAACACGTCACGGACCATCATCTGAATACCCGCTATCTTTACCTTTCCCCTGTCGGCCATCTGCCCACCGGAGGTCGCGTAGAAAGGAGTCTTGTCGAAAACAAGTTCGAGTGCGCTACCTGACCGATCGTCCCAGTTCACGTCTTTCCTCTCATCCCTGTCTGTGACCCTGTAACTCCTGAGAATCCCTTCCCCGGTCAAACCGTCATATCCGCTGAAAACGGAACTTTCACCTTCCGTCACTGAAATCATATTGATGATCCCTGTCCCGCCCGTCACAAAGCTGCTGCTCTCCTGGGCGCGCTTTCGCTGAAGCTCCATCGCTTCTTCGAAACCTTTCTCATCTACAGAGAAACCTTCTTTTCCGGCCAGGGCTGTAGTCAGTTCCAGGGGAAACCCGAATGTATCATAGAGTATGAAAGCTTTTTCTCCTCCTATGACGTTTCCGCCTCCCTCCCTTACCGTGGCCAGTATCGATTCGAATCTGCTTTTTCCATCTTCGAGAGTCCTGAAAAAACTCTCCTCCTCGGAACGGACTATTCTCTCTACATCGGCACGGCGGCGCTCCAGTTCAGGATATGCATCACGCATCACTTCCGCCACGACGCTCACCAGGCCTGTCAGAAACGGACTGTCGATACCGAACATATGAAGCCGTGTGAGTGCCCTCCTCAGAATACGCCTGAGAAGATATCCGCGCCCCTCGTTCGACGGATAGATACCCTCCGACAATGTAAAGGTAAGCGCACGGGCATGATCCGCGATCATATTGATATCCATCCGCTCGGCGTGGCCGATACTTGTCCCTTCCGGCAGACCGGCGATCACGGCATCTATGATCGGGGAGAACACATCTGTATGAAAATTGTCATCCACACCCTGCATGATCATCGCGATGCGTTCAAGGCCGGCTCCCGTATCTATCCCGGGCTTGTCGAGCGGCCTGTATTCACCGTTCTCATCAAGAAAGTACTGTGGGAAAACGAGGTTCCAGAATTCGAGGTACCTGTCGCAGTCGCACCCGGGAGCGCATCCCGGCTCACCGCAACTCTTCTCTTCCCCGGCATCGTAATATATCTCGGAGCAGGGGCCGCATACACCTGTCGCCCCGACCGGTCCCCAGAAGTTATCCTTCTTCCCCAGCCTCACTATCTTCTCAGCCTCGACTCCCACGTCCCTGTTCCATATCTCGAAAGCTTCATCATCTTCCCGGTAGATACTGACGTACAGCCTGTCCTTCGGCAACTGGAGGACATCCATCACAAATTCCCAGGCCCATGCGATAGCTTCCTTTTTGAAATAGTCGCCGAAGCTGAAGTTGCCCAGCATCTCGAACAAGGTATGATGGCGCAGAGTCTTTCCGATATTCTCGAGATCTCCGGCCCTCAGGCATTTCTGAACACTGACAGCCCTTGTGTATGGCAGGTTTTCCGGCTGTAGATAAAAGTCCTTGAACTGGACCATTCCAGCTGAATTAAAGAGAAGTGTGGGATCGTTCTTCGGCACAAGGGGCGCGCTCGGCACTTCTGTATGCCCTTTTGCCAGAAAGAAATCCACGTAGGCTTTTCTTATATCATCTGCTGTCCGTATATCTGGGTTCATCCTGCTCTCCGGAAAATCCACCTCTTAGAATATCACAACATATATCTGATACGATCGCGCCGCTGTATCCCCTTCTCAGAAGATATCCCCGCACTCTGGACGCGACCCTGCGTAAATCAGTCTCCCGCATCCTCGAGACTCTGTCTTCAGCCAGCTTGAGCGCGACCCGTTTTTCCTCTTCCCCGGAAAAAGCATTATCGACGACATCATCGATTATCCCGGAAGAAATGCCGGCCTCCGCCAGTCTCATCCGAACCAGTCCGGGCCCTGCACCACGGAATCCTGTCAGGTATCCCGAAAGCTCTGAAGCGAACCTGCGGTCGTCCAGATAGCCCTTCTGACGAAGCGTATCGACAATATAGTCAATTACTTCAGGATTTTCCAGGCCTTCATCCCGAAGAGCTTTCCGGACCTGTTTCTCGCTCCGTTCCCTCCTGGCGAGAAAGCCGCAGGCGAACACAAGGCCGGCTTCCATCGCCGCAGTCCCCTCGAGTTCTTCGATATCGTCAGGAGAAAGTGCAAGCCCCTCTTCCAGAAACCGCGCGGCGGGAGTCTTGTCCAACAATAGAAAAGTCCTCTCGCCTGTCGTGATTATCTTTCTGAGTCTACCTGACTTCCTTTTGACAGATGCTACTTCCTCTGCCGGTACTACCTCGGATGTCACTCTTTCTTTTCACCCTCCGGCTCCGGGGCCACAGCCTGTCCGATACCGTAATGCGCCTTGACTTCCTTCTCTATCGAGTCGCGGATATCTGTATTTTCCTTGAGGAATATCCTTGTATTATCCTTACCCTGCCCGAGCCTCGTGTCGCCATATGAATACCAGCTGCCCATCTTTGTCACGATACCCGAATTCGCCCCCAGCTCAATCAGGTCTCCTTCGAAACTGATACCCTCGTTGTAGAGGATCTCGAACTCCGCCTGCCTGAATGGAGCCGCGACCTTGTTCTTTACGACCTTCACTCTCGTCTGGTTGCCGATGACGGAATCCCGGTCCTTGATCTGCCCGATCCGCCTGATATCCATTCTGACCGTGGAATAGAACTTCAGGGCGTTTCCACCTGGGGTCGTCTCCGGGTTACCGAAGAGCACTCCTATCTTCATACGTATCTGGTTCGTGAAGATCATGCACGTCCTCGACTTCGCCACGGCCCCTGCTATCTTGCGCAGAGCCTGTGACATCAGCCTGGCCTGCAACCCGACGTGAGTATCACCCATCTGCCCCTCGATCTCGGCCGACGGTACCAGCGCGGCGACCGAATCTATCACAACGACATCTATGGCGCCGCTTCTTATCAGGACCTCAGCTATCTCGAGCGCCTGTTCGCCAGTATCCGGCTGTGATATGAGCATATTATCGACATCCACACCTATCTTCCTTGTATATCCGATATCGAGAGCATGCTCTGCGTCGATAAATGCTGCTACTCCCCCCATTTTCTGAACGTTTGCGACGATAGAACTTGTCAGCGTCGTCTTTCCCGAACCCTCCGGCCCATAGATCTCTATTATCCGGCCTCTGGGCACGCCACCGATTCCAAGAGCGATATCGAGAGCTAGGCTCCCCGTTGGAATGGCCTCGATCTTCTGATGAGCACCCTCTTCGCCGAGCCTCATTATCGAACCACGCCCGAACTGTTTCTCTATCTGGTCGACAGCTAGTTCGATAGCCTTATCCCTGTCTTCCGCCACCTTCACAGCTTTTTTTTCCGTTTTCTCTTTCGACTTCTTCAACTTCGGCCTCCACTTCATCCCCCGATTAACAGCTGCTGATTTATCTTCCCCTACCCCGCAACCGTGTGCCGGTCAATGTGCCTTTATACCATCAGGCCGAATTTAATTCAATGAAATTCAATTCCGTAGATGGTCAGGGCTGTCCACGGCCGGACGAAAGGTCAAAACGCGCGATCTCTTCGTATTCCGCGCCACCTCGCCCCAGTATGCTGCGAATCAGCAGAAAAGAGTCGACAACACCCGACGTACCTTCAGGCAGATCGGCAAAGTCCTGGAGAAGGCCCCTTACCCGCGGATCTAACCCGGTCTTGACCCTGGCAATCGTGAGATGTGGCTTGAAAGGCCTTTTTTCCCTTTCGAATCCCAGATACTCTACAGCTCTGTCGACCGCCGAAGCAAGAGAAGCCATCTCCCCGGCTCCCGCATCCATACCGTAAAAAAGCACTCTGGGCCTGTTCAGGCCCGGGAAAGCGCCGAACCGGGAATAGACGGTCCCGAAAGATGAAAACATCTCCGCGACGCTGTGTCCTGCCGCTACAAGCGGCTTAATAAGGACTGGATCAGTCTCTCCGAGAAATTTAAGAGTTATATGAAAATTGTCGGCACTGACCCATCTCCATGGTGCGGAAACAAGCCCGGACGATTCAATGGAGGCAATAACAGCCCTCTTTATTGTGCCGGGAACAGGTACCGCGAAGAAAAGTCTCATCGTCCGCCTCCAGCCGGGAAAGGAACAGTGTCCAAAGACCTGATCCCTCAGACATTGAAACGAAAGGAGATGATATCTCCGTCTCTGACCACATATTCCTTGCCCTCCAGGCGGGCCTTGCCAGCAGCTCGAAGGGCTTTCTCATCACCGAACTCGCGCAATTCACCGTACGACATCGTCTCGGCCCTTATGAATCCACGTTTTATGTCGCTGTGGATCTTTCCGGCCGCCTCAAGGGCTGGAGTGCCCTTTTTGACAGGCCAGGCCCGGACCTCATCTTCTCCGACGGTCAGAAAACTGATCAATCCCATTGCGGTATAGCAGGTCCTGACAAACAAGTCGGCCGCACTCTTCTCGAGTCCCAGTTCGTTCATGAACTCCTTCCGGCTTTCATCGTCGAGGCCGGGCAGTTCTTTCTCTATCTCCGCGCAGATTGCGATCGAAGTGACCGGGCAATCGCCTCCACATATTTCCGATGCATCGATCCCGAGCCTGTTATCATCCGTATTGAATACTGCAATGACCGGTTTCATGGTCAAAAGGCCCAGTGACCTGACAATGTCCAGTTCGTTTTCGGAAAGATCCGCATCTGAAGCGGATCGATCGTCTTCGAGGACCTCCTGCAGCTTTACCTGGACCTCAAGCTCCGCCTTTCTCTCCTGCTGAAACTTCGATGGCTTTTTCACTTCCTTCATCAGCCTTTCAATCCTGGTAGTAACCAATTCCAGATCGGCGAGCAGAAGTTCGCCCCTGAGGATCTCCAGATCCCGTAAAGGGCCTTTCTTTTTATCTTGATCTCCACCGTCGTCCCTGTCAAAAGCTCTTATGACTAGTGCTAGCATGTCGGCCTTTCGAGCGGCTCCAAGTATCCTTCGCGACATCGCGAGTCCCTCGGATGTCAGGGGATCTATCCCCGGAAGATCGAGACATTCGATCGTTGCGTTTGTTACCTTCTGCGGATCGTAATAATCGACAAGCCATTTGAACCTTGGATCCGGTACTGAAACGACAGCCTCATCGACCGAACCCTGTTTTCCGGGTGACGGTTCTTTTCCGCTTACCGCGGAGAAAAGTGTAGTTTTTCCCGATTGCTGCAATCCCGTGAACGCTACTATCATCCTGAATCTCCTGTTATACCTTGAGAGGCCCAAGCCTTTCATATTCTTTCACCAGAAAAAGCCTCAACAGATCGAGGGCCTGGTAAACCGTTCTCAACCTCACCTGTTGCCTTTCACCCGGCAGGTGCATCTTTCTGCAGAAGGTGCCTTCCGGAGTGCTTAATCCTGTATATACAAGACCGACAGGTTTTTCAACCGATCCGCCGCCGGGCCCGGCGATCCCCGTAGTAGAAAGGGCCAGATCGACGCCGGTCCTCTGTCTCGCACCATCGGCCATCGCGACACAGACCTCCATACTGACAGCGCCGACACTCCGTATCAGTCCCATGTCAACGCCGAGCCTTTCAGCCTTCGCCTCGTTACTGTACGTTATGAACCCCTCCATAAAGGATTCGCTGGCTCCGGGCACAGAGACGATCGCCGAAGCGAGCAGCCCTCCCGTAAGGGATTCCGCCGTGGCGATGCTCCTCTCCATGGAAAGAAGTCTATCGACCACGACCTGCTCCATGCTCAAATCATCGGCTGTATATATATAACTTCCAAAGAGACCCCGCAACCTGTTCATCTCGTCTTCAGATACAAGATCCTTCCATATGTGAACAGCTATCCCGGCAGGACCCGCGATGATCGATACATCATCCATCCTGTCAGCATCGAGGACACCGCGCAGGATCTCCTCGGCCCCGGTCTCCATCATGCCGTAAATTCTTAGTGTTTCCCTTCCTCTTACCCCTGCGATTTCAAGTCTCGGCAGGATCGATTCCCTGAAGATCGCCTCCATCTCGGCGGGCACTCCGGGAAGTAAAAACAGACTACTGCCGTCTTTTTTAACTACCAGCCCATAAGCGGCTCCGATCCGGTTTGGAAAGATCTCTGCTCCCAGGGGAATATTGGCCAGATCCCTGTATCCCTCCGGCATCTCTCTGCCGAACTTGCAGAACCGGGCCTCGATACCTTCGACAAGGTCTTCTCTTCGTTCGACTTCTCCTCCAAGCGCCAATATAGCCGCCTGCCTTGTCTTGTCGTCTACGGTCGGGCCGAGTCCCCCTGTGACGATCGCGACTTCACTTCTCGCCAGAGCCGCGTCCATCTCCATCGAGATGATCTCGAGATCGTCGGGAATGACTGTTATCCTTGACGGCTCCATCCCGATACCGGTAAGTATCCCTGACAGAAGACGCGCGTTGTCCTTACGGGTCTCCGCCCTGAGTACTTCGTCGCCGACAGTGATTATCTCTATTCTCATCACTGGATCTCCATTTCAGGCAAGGGGGGCGTTATGTTGCGAGGCTCTGGATCAATGATCATATAAGGCTCGTGAAACGCATCAGCAGATAGAGAGCAATGAAGGAATAGATGCCGGCAAGAAAATCGTCTATCACCACTCCATAACCTCCACGGAGCCTCTCGGCCCGTCCTACGGGGAAGGGCTTGGCGATATCGAAAAACCGGAACAGGAAAAAGCCGGCGACCCCGACCTTCCAGTCAGGCTGTATCATAAAGAGCGTCACCTGCATCCCGACCACCTCGTCGATGACTATCTTCGAAGCATCCTTGCCATAATATCCCTCCATGACAAAAGCAAACCATATTGCGAAAGGGACCGTCACCACAAGCGCCAACGGATGAGTGAGATAACCGCCTCCAGGCACAAACAGCCAGACCAGAAGCCAGACCATGCATGCAAAGGTGGCAGGTGCGATGGGAAAAAACCCTGTATAGAAAAACGAACCAAATAAAGTTATGAGAAATCTCTTCAATGCTTCTCCTTCGAATAAGCTCAGAAGAGGATAACCGTACAGTGTCACTGCAGCAAGGACTTTTATACCCTGCCGCGGTCGACAGGACAGAACCCAGCAGTCTCACTTCGCTTTTGTGATTTATCTGGAAAACTGTTGCCCGGACAGGCCGACATCATGAAAGATTGCGCAAAACACCTTTCGCGACAGCCTTGAGCGTATCGAACACACCCGGGCCCTTGACCGCGACGGCCTCGAACGACGGGTAGTGCTTGGGATTGAGCTCATCCTCGAGTTCAGGCACTTCGAGCGCATCGGGAAGGTCTCTCTTGTTGTACTGGATGGCGTATGGCAGTTCATCCAGCTTTAAGTTGTATTCCGCGAGATTCTCATGGAGATTGTACAGACTCTCGATGTTTGCGTCATACCTGCTGTTCTGTGAATCCGCGACGAACACCACTCCGTCGACTCCCCTCAGGATCAGTTTACGGCTTGCGTCGTAATATACCTGTCCGGGAACCGTATAAAGATGGAAACGAGTCTTGAAACCCTTGACCGTGCCAAGCTCGAGAGGTAGAAAATCGAAAAACAGAGTCCTGTCCATCTCTGTGGCCAGTGTGATCAGCTTGCCCTTCGTGTCGGGGGAGACCTTGTCATAGATATACTGGATGTTGGTCGTCTTCCCACAGAGCCCCGGGCCATAGTAGACTATCTTGACGTTGATTTCCCGTGACGAATAATTGATAAGCGACAACTTACATCCCCCTAATCCGAGAACAGACTGTCTATTTCGAGTTCGGCTTCTGCCGCAAACTCCTCATTGAACTCTGAATATTCTTCATTCTCATATTCAAGTTTATCGTAAAGTCCCCTGATGACCGAAGAAAGGTTGTCCACGGCTTTCTTCGTCCGGAGACGTACGAGGCCAAGTGTCGTTTTCTTGTCGAACAGGACGACAAGGATAATATCTTTCTCGACCCGGGCCAGATACATACTTTCATTACTGCCCTGGTGATAGAGGGTAGAAAAATCCTTTTCGCCGATCAGTTTCGCCAATTGCGCGTTCGCTTCGAAATCCGCGGCACAGAGAGACGCAAAACTGTACATATCGAACTGAGGCTCCTCTCCCACACTGGCAATCAACTGCCCGGTCTTATCGAGGAGGATAACGCTCGTCGCGTTGGAGTTCTTCAACAGCTCCTGGATGGTAGTATTGATCGCCCAGTAATCCTCTTCAAATACCTTCCAGTTTGTTCTGACCATTTTCTGACTCGCTTTCCCTTGCCTTCAGGATTTCCTGTCGACTTTCTAGATCTCTTCTCTGCTTTCCAGAGCTTTTGATATCGTTCCCCGGTCGACAAACTCGAGTGAACTTCCGAGAGGTATTCCCCTCGCCGGTCTCGTCACCCTCACTCCCTCACCACTGAACATCTTCGATATGTAGAGCGACGTCGTATCGCCTTCGATACTTGGATTCGTCGCGATTATCAACTCTGTGATACCTTCCTCATCCACCCTCGTCTTCAGGGAGTCGAGATTCAGATCTTCCGGTCCGACTCCATCAAGTGGTGAAAGAACTCCGTGTAAAACATGGTAGCGGCCCCTGAAATTTCCCGATCCTTCAAGAATGTAAATGTCGGATGGCCGTTCAACGACGCATAACAGGCCCTCCGCTCTTGCCTTGTCGGAGCAGATACCGCAGATTTCGCTTTCTGCATAGTTTCCGCATCTTTTGCAAAATCCGATATTCTCTTTGACCTGCTGAAGTGTTTCGGCAAAATCCCTTACCTCTCCATCTTCCATGTCGAGAACCGCAAACACAAGTCTGCGAGCCGTTTTCTCTCCTACTCCGGGCAGTTTCCTGAAATGATCGATCAGTGCCTGGAGCAGGGGAAGCTCATGTTTCATCACTATCTCCCTTGTTTTAAGCAAGAATCTTGCCTCATTGTGCCGAAACAGGGTTAATAAGGGGTAACTGCTGCAGTAAGCTTTGGAGCGCGGAATCGTCAGAAGAGGCCGGGGATAGGTAATCCACCTGTAAGCGAACTCATCTCGCCCTTAACCATCTCATCTACTTTCGACCTGGCCTCGTTGACTGCGGCAGCCACAAGTTCTTCCAGCATCTCGACATCCGCAGGATCGACTACTTCCGGATCTATATTCACAGAAATGATCTCATGTTGTCCGTTCATCACTATCTTGACCATTCCCCCACCCGAAGAGGATTCAACGGTCCTCTCGGCGAGTTTAGCCTGCATCTCCGCCATCTTGGTCTGCATCTGCTGAGCCTGTTTGAGCAACTTACCGATATCCTTCATTCCCCGGTCCTCCTGTCAGTCCTTGAATAGTTCTCCATCGAATTCTTCTATGAGACGCTTTACGATCGGAGCGTCCTGCACAAGCTCTTCGAGTCTGTTATTCTGCCTGGAAGCATCCTTACCCGATTTTGTTTTACCTGATCCGGCCCCATCAACAGCACCGTTTTTTACCGGTTCCCCTGTAATAACGAAATATTTTCTGCCAAAAAACCTCTCGAGCTGAGATTCGATATATCTCTTGTTCTTTTCTTCTCTTATCATTTCGCAGGCAAAACGGTTCTGCGGACTGAAAGAGAGGCTGAGGCGGTCCCCGTCCAATCCCGAGACCCGGGCAGACATGAGCCAGATCCCCAGAGTCAGTTTTGCCTCTCTGACCTGGGCCAGGAACCTCTCCCATTGCTCCGGACCACCAAGTCTGGAAAGCGCGGGGTTGTCATGTTCCTGCGATCCACAGCTGTTTTCATCGAGACGGGCATATTTCTTTTTTGGTGTGGAGATGTCCGAAGAATCCACATTATCATCCGCAACCGATGAACGTTCTGCGGACGATATACGGTCTATAGAAGCGCTCCCTGATGGTGGCCCCGGTATCTCCGAAGCGGTAGATCGTCCTTCTTCCCGCGAAGGTGGGGCGGTTTTTCTCTGAGAAGGCCCGCCCGGGACTTTTGCTCCATCACCGGATCCTGAACCTCTACTTCCGCCATCCAGCCTGCCAAGCAGCTCTGAAAGTTCCACAGCACTCTCCCAGGAAGCTGCCTCGGTCACGGACGCTTCGAGATGATATCTCGGATGGCTCGCTCCCTTGAGTTCCCGGTATGCCCTTGCTCCCTGCCTGAAAAGCATCAGGAGGTCTTCGGTGTTGAAGGCCGAAACGGTCCTGCTGAGCTGTTCCATTTCTGTACTGGTAAGATCCAGCGCACGCGTCTCACCCGGCCCACTTACACTGAGAACGAGAAGATTTCTGATCCCCTCCAGATAGGCGAGGAAGAATTCCTCTATATCCATACCCGACGATACTACGGAATCGACTATCGCCAGGGCTCCTTTCCTGTCTCTCGTCGCCACAGCGTCGAGAAGAGACTGGATAGTCCTGGAATCGACCAGTCCGAGAACACCTCGCACGGTCTCCAGATCTATTTTGCCATCCGAGGCTGAGATACACTGGTCCAGCAGACTCTCAACGTCACGCATACTCCCGTCCGCGCGACGCGATATCATCATGAGAGATTCGGGGTCAAAGTCTATTTTTTCCGCTTCGCATATCATTTCAAGCTGACCAGACAGTTCGGATAGCTCGAGCCTCTTGAAATTGAACCTCTGGCATCTCGACAGTATCGTGGCCGGGACCTTGTGCGGTTCGGTCGTCGCGAATATCAGGTAGACGTGCGGTGGAGGCTCCTCGAGAGTCTTGAGCAGAGCATTGAATGCCTGCGGTGTAAGCATATGGACCTCGTCGATGATATATATTTTCGACGCGCTCTGCGAAGATGCATACCCGATCTTCTCCCGGAGGTCCCTTATCTCGTCGATGCCACGGTTCGAAGCACCGTCGATCTCTATCATATCGAGATGGGTTCCCTCATTGACGGCCGTGCAGGACGGACATTTGTCACAGGGTTCACTCCCCTGCCTGTCCTCGCAGTTTATCACCTTTGCGAGAAGCCTGGCGGTCGATGTCTTTCCACATCCACGGGGTCCCGAGAAAAGATAGGCATGAGCCAGCCTGTCCTTTTCAACAGCTTTTTTCAGAGTGAGCGTAACATGATCCTGACCGATCACGTCCGTGAAGGTCCTGGGGCGCCATTTTCTTGCAAGTACGAGATAAGTCATCGCCCGGACACCTCTTCGAATAATTGAGACCGTGCACCCGGAATCGAAATGCATCCCCGGCTCTTGTGACGGGGTTAGCTCCTGCCAGGCAGGTCCGCGGCACACAAGATTGACTGTTTACCGCTGCTACCTTCCGGTCCTGACGGGGTTGACAGGTTCTCGTTGCGCGGGTCCTGGTTATCAACGCCACTTCCCGCCACCGATCGCACGGGAGCCACAATCCCTCAACCGGGAATTCAGCCCCGCTATAGCGGATTGCGGGTGCAGGGCACCGCTAGTTCCCCGCCTAGCACGATCTCATAAAGGATAATGGTGGAGATGATCGGAATCGAACCGACGACCCCCTCGTTGCGAACGAGATGCTCTCCCAACTGAGCTACATCCCCACCCCTATCGATTTTCAATGGCGGAGAGAGTGGGATTCGAACCCACGGAGCGGTTACCCGCTCAACGGTTTTCGAGACCGTCCCATTCAACCAGCTCTGGCATCTCTCCGCAACTTTTAAGCAGACCGACACATCGGCCTGAATCATGGCGGAGAGAGAGGGATTCGAACCCTCGGTGGAGTCACCCCCACACACGATTTCCAATCGTGCCGATTAAGCCAGCTCTCGCATCTCTCCGTTAAATTTCTTCGTTCCTTAATCTAGTAAAAAACTCTCGAAGAAGCAAAAGAGATTCCTCTTTCATCACTCCCCCGGTTATTTCTATATCATGACCGTACAGACCTCTATGCCCGAGGTCGTCCACAGAGACACAGGCGCCGCTTCTCGGTTGATTCGCGGCGAACACTACCCTTTCGACTCTGGAAAGAAAAAGGGCTCCGAGGCACATGTGACAGGGTTCCACTGTTACGTAGACCGTCGCGCCATCGAGCCGCCAGTCACCCACCGCTGTTGAGGCCTCCCCAAGAGCAAGCATCTCTGCATGGGCAGATACCAGAGACCTCGTCTCGACCTCGTTATGCCCCCTGCCGATAATCCGGCCATTGAGAACAACGACAGCACCGATAGGTACTTCACCCTGCTCAAGACCTGTCCTGGCCTCCTTCAGGGCCTCACCCATCATCCTGTCATCCATCACTGCCCCGTTGCGACCTTCTCCGGGATCGCTTTCACGAGAGCTTCTATCACAAGAACCAGGACGTCCTCGAATGGAGGCGCCGAGAATACATCCTTGCCTGAAGCGGTCCTGCCGGCTATTCTCCTGTCGAATCCACCCGTGGAATTTTGTATACGGTCTCCCTCGGTACGTATAGCTTCCTTGTAATTCTCGTCAGTTGCTTCCCACATGATCCGGCCTGAACCCGGGGCTACCATCGATAAAGTCATGCCCACCTGAGTGGCCGATGCTGTAGCGCTTTCCCGATAGTCTGCCTCGTCCTTGTTCCAGAGATATACTTCAGAGATAAGTATCATATCAGGATTCAGAGACAGGATCGCTTCCCTGAACTCGTCACTTATCGTTTTGTTTTCCATCCAGTTCAGTCTGAATTTCCCGATCGAAGTGCTGAGTCCGGCTCTGCCGATGGCACCCCTGAATGTATTGGGCGATATGAAGACATAGTCGCCTCTTTCACTAATGAATTCCCAGATTTTTCTGTCCACAAGGATCTCGGACTGCCTCGTCGGATCATCACCCGGTGTTATTGAACTTATCGTCGGAACGACCAGGATGGTCATGACCTTTGCCGAATCGAATTCGGGATCGATTGTGATCACTGAAGGGTGCTGACGCTGGCATCCACCGATCAACACAAGTATTGCTGAAATAACAAAAACATACCTTTTCATGACCTTCTCCCTTTCAGGTAATTCAGGTTTTCCAGTCCGGAAATCCGCCTTTTTAAACATAACAACGCGAACGTAGTGTTGTCAATATCTATTGGGAATGCGTGTTTTGTACTATAAAATACAATGAGAGATATCTCGATAGACGCACATTACATTCAAAAAACAGGCAAGTCACCTTTGCGATGGAGGGTGAAGATGATAAAGAAGTTGTCAGCTCTGGTTTTGACCTGATGGAAACAAAAAGGACAACCTGACCACAAGGGCCTGGCTGTCCTTTTTCTCAAAAACCCGAGACTTCTCTATTCTATCAGACCTGGTATCGAGGCCAGCATCTTTTCCTTTGCTATCAGTCTCTGCCATTTCATTTCGACATCCTTCTCGATCATGTCGATGTCTTCATCCTTCAGGTGACGGAATCTCCCCTGTGACTTCATATAATCTTTGACGGAAGAAGGTTCGAAATCCTTCCAGACCTCGAGCTTCTGCCCTTTTTCAGTGATCTCAAGCAGAGGATATACCTTCGAAGTCACAGCATTCCTTGCGCTCTTGACCGAAAGTTCGGGCGCCATTTTCCACCCTGTCGGACAGGGAGCAAAGATCTGGATATACTTCGTACCCCTGATACCCTTGGCTTTTTTAACCTTTGCCATGAAGTCATGAGGATAAGCGGTCGACGCAGTGGCGATATATGGGATCGAATGCGCCGCCATGATGTCGATCATGTTCTTCTTCGGCTCCGTCTTGTAATTCGTCACAGGTGTGGTAGTCGTCCATGCGCCTACCGGTGTAGACGAGCTTCTCTGGATACCCGTGTTCATATAGGCCTCGTTGTCGTAACAGACATATATTATATCGTCGTTCCTCTCGGCCGCTCCGGACAGGGCCTGCAGGCCGATATCGAATGTGCCGCCATCCCCGGCCCAGGCCATCACAGTGGTCTCTGTATCTCCCCGCATCTCCAGTCCGGCCTTGAGGCCCGAAGCAACTACCGCCGCTGTCTCAAACGCCGTATGATAAATGGGCAGATTTACGGCGGAGTGGGGAAAAGTCCCGTCGATGACCGCCCAGCAGCAGGCGGGAATGACCAGCGCTGTCTCCGGTCCCAACACTTTCAGCGCGAAACGCATGGCTTGGGTGGCACCGCATCCCTGGCAGGCAAGGTGGCCAGACCCCATCAGCTCTTCCAATGGCATTGTCGCTGGCTTCATTTCTTCACCCCTATCCAGTTAATATATCTTTCCGGCTTGTCGTCTCCGATAGCCTTGTCAGCTATCTCCCTGACGACCGATGGTGTAATGTCACGCCCGCCGAGTCCGGCGATGTACCCGACTATCGGAATATCTGTCCTTCCATAGAGGGCGCTCTTGATCTCCTGATAGAAGATGCCCCCATTACCGAAGGAGATGTTCCTGTCGATCACGGCGACCTTCTTTGCTTTCGAGAGGACTTCAAAGACCTCTTCGAATGGGAAGGGGCGGAACACCCTTATCTTGAGCGAACCGATCTTGATCCCTTCGTCACGCATCTGGTCGATGACAGCCCTTGTAGTCGAAGATACGGTACCTGAAGTGACCAGTATCGTATCGGCGTCATCACACTTGTACGGCTCGATGAGTCCATATCCACGTCCAAATATCTCCTCGAACTCCTTGTCGACCCTCTTGACCACTTCGATCCCCTTTTCCATCGCTTCCTGAATCATGTATCGCAGCTCCATGTACACATCAGGGGCACCAAGGTTACCGAACGAATGGGGGTCTTTAGTGTCTATCTTTATATCGGGCTTGTATTCGGGCAGGAACTTGCGGACATCTTCCTTCTTTATAATATCTACTATCTCGTATGTGTGCGAGAGGAAGAAAGCGTCAAGCACGATCATCACAGGCATCTGCAACTCTTCCGCGATCTTGAAAGCCTGTGGGATCGTATCCTGTGTTTCCTGGTTGCTTTCGCAGTAGATCTGTAACCAGCCGACATCCCTCTGAGACAGGGAATCGTTCTGGTCGGTCCATATC
>JAHOYU010000016.1 GCA_019038625.1 Candidatus Latescibacterota bacterium
AACTGCCCTCCTCTCGTTTACTAAATAACGGTTGACACCAGCCGGATCCATATCACCTCATCATGATCATCTTACCCGTTCTCAGCTCCGTCCCGGATTTTATAGCGTACAGGTAGGCTCCGCTGGGGACCATCGCCCCTCTGTCCGTCCTGCCGTCCCACCGGACACTGAACTCGCCTCCCGAAACCATCCCCGAAAAAAGTCTCCTGATAAGGCTGCCGTCGACCCCATAGACGTTTATTTCGATCTCATGCATGCTCACCGATGGGTCGAGCTGAGCTCTTATCGTAGTGACAGGATTGAAAGGGTTCGGATAGTTCATGGCCGAAAGGATCGTGCCCCCCGGCGTAGCATCTGAATCCACCGAAGCGATTACCGGAGCGATCAGAGTGACTAAAAAGGTCTCAAGATCCGGAACTTGATCTGGCAGGTCGATATAGGGGTTCTCTATCGTTCCAGAGTAGTTGGCAGCCTCTCCACCGAACAGATATCTGAAATCCTCAGCGAATATCTCTTCCGGCGAGTACATGTGCGCCATCAGAACATCTTCCGATTCTCCATCCAGCAGATCCCTTATCATTAGATAATCAAGCCATTCCCTGCTTTCCGAACCGGGGATGAACAGGTTGTGGACGCAATGCCCCACTTCGTGAGTGAGCGTATAGGCGGTCAGCTCCCTTGAGACATCATAGACACCCGGTGATATAAATATCCTGTTGCCAAGTGCCGAACTTCCCGGCACGAACCTTCGAGGCAGCGGCAGAATGAAGATCTCAAGTTCCAGATCCACCATCACTCCATCCACATCGATCTCGGCCAGGGCGGAGACTATATCATCCATAGCCGCAGGATGGAACGAACCATCCCCCTTGTTCACGATGACGGGATCATAGATATCCTCTACCAGGATATAGCTTGAACCATCGGGAAGGACCATCATCAGGCGGCCACATTCATCCCTGCAAGTCATCGTTTCCATTACATATGAGGGCCCGTAAAGTACAGCCTTTATCCCGTTCCCCGGATAGAAGGTCTGGGGAATTTCCGCAGTGGCTGTACCGGACATGATTATCACCAAAATGGAAATAATCATCATTGATATGTCTATCTTCTTTATTACAAACATATTACATCCTGTAACAAACCGATGGCAGCAGAAACTCCACAGCCAGTCCTGTTTACGACTGCAACTGATGTTCCCTGAACGAGAAATGTGACAGGATCAATCACCCTGGGGTCGTGCTGGCGTTCTCTGGCAGGATGCGAAAGATATCGACAAAGATTTGCAA
The DNA here is from genome assembly GCA_019038625.1 of Candidatus Latescibacterota bacterium. Taxonomy (NCBI): domain Bacteria; kingdom Pseudomonadati; phylum Candidatus Latescibacterota; species Candidatus Latescibacterota bacterium. The sequence continues at coordinate 1,290 of JAHOYU010000016.1, forward strand.
CTCATTGTCAGTATTATTCTTGAGCCCGGAAAACAGGCGCTGGCATCAGAGGCTGAAGCACGTTCATATATTTTCATGGGGAGGAATCATCATCATAACGCCCCCCGAAAGTATTCGCCTCTAAGGGGGAAATGCCCCATATTCTGGAGCTTACTGAAGCAGAATAATCGCATATCATGTTGTTAATACACAAGTTGACTGACTATACCCATGGTTGGGGAAATATCCGCAATCAATGACCGGGAACGGTCCGTTCTCTAGAATCTCCGATGGGACGTGATATAGAAGTCAGGTCTATTATCCTCGGCGAAAGCTGCTTCGATCCTTATCATATTCTGGATGGGCGACAGGACCTCAAAACCGAAACCAGCCGACCTGTAAAACTTGCCGTCAGGCAGAAATCCGAAATCCTCGACGAGAGTCCCATGATCTACAAATGCGACACCATTGACCGTGAGATCGAATCTCCCGACAAGAGGTATGTTCCACACTATCGGACCGTATATTTTCTTTCTAAGTTGCATTGTCGCCGTAACCTTGTACAGGCCGCTGATCAAATCGCTGTGAAACCCCCTCAGATCGTTCTTTCCTCCCAGCCTCATCCTGAAGAACGAAGGTAATTCGCCTTCCCTGTCTACTGCACTCAGACTGGCAATGATCGAACCGGCTCTGCCGACAGGCTGGTAGAGATTCATAATGAAATTATAAAGTGTGTAATGCTGTTTATGCCCGTGGATCGTATCATAATGTTTCATATTGATGAACGAATAGATCCCGTCCATAGGCGCTATGACGTTATCGCGGCTGTCATATAGAAGGCTGAAACCATAGGCGAGATATGACTGGCGGAAAAAGACTCCGCCCGGGTCCGTGAGGTTTCCGGGAAGGGTCAGTCTGGAGAGCCTTTCCTCTATCATGATCTCAGGTATAAACCACCACTGATGGATAAGACTCTTTGTGAGAGGCAGGCCGACAGACACCATCGCCCCGTTGCTCTCCTTGATGAAGTCATCTTCCTCTGGCTTTTCGATACGAAAATATGAGAAAGCATTTATATTGAGTCTCAGACGGAATTCACCGACCCATGGCGCTGACCACGAGATACCTCCCCCCCGTTCTTTTTCGTGTTTTTCCTTGAACGACAAAAGAAGATTCTCTCCTGCTCCCCTGAAATTCCTGATCCTCCATCGGAACCCGTACCTGATGCCACTGTCCAGATCATAATCTATTACAGGCCAGGGATATTTCATAAACAGTCCGGGGCGTTCATCGACATGCACGATGACCCTGCATTCACCATCTTCAGTATGTTCGGCCGTGATATTCACTGAAGAAAAGAATCCAAGCCCCCTGAGATATGTATCATCTCTGTATATTAGAGCTTCGTTAAGCTCTTCGCCCTGTGTAGTAGCCATCTCGCGGATGATCGTGATCCTGTTCGTGCATTTGTTGCCCGTGACAAGGATCGTATCGATAATGCAACCCTTCATAGACTGCACTCTCCTGCATATCTCATCTCTGGAGGGGACAGGAGTACAGTCTACCGCCTTCTTCGATCTGAACCCGAACTTCCGGGCAAGGGACTCGAGAGCGGATGGCTCCCGGGCAGTCACTCCTGCATCGCTATCCGTATCTTTGGAAAACGCCGGAGTATTGTCTGTCGCTGAAACTTTTTCCTCACCATAGACCGATGTGGAGAATGAACCAGGAAGAACCAGGGCAGCTATGGCCATCGCCGATATTACAATAGGGATTCTGAAGTGATTCAAACGTGCAGACTCCGGATCCTTGATTATCAGGATATGATTTACCCTTTAAGATAATAAGGACCCGTCCCACGGACAAGTACTATCCGTGTTCTACTCAGCTTCATCCGGGAATTCGGGCAGCGACTTGTTGTCAAGGAGTCCGGCCTTCGAAAGGATGAAGGATCCGGTTCCTGTAAATACCGCGACCAGCGTTACGAATCCACCCAGGAGTCTCACCAGCGCGGATGCAAAGACAACAGGTCCGATCCACATCATGCTGGAAAGTATGCCGAGAAAACTCAACACAAACAGTCCCAGCACACCCTGCACGAACAGGGAGTCACTCTCTACTCCGACCTTCTTTGCTAAAATCCTGCCTGTAGCCATGGCGCTGACAAAATATCCCATGATTATCATGGCGCCGAAGGAAAGTCCAAGAAGTATCGCTACGGGAATACCGATAATAGTAATACTCAGGATGACCGCGACGATAGCAACGACTATGCTTCCAAAGGTGAGGGCAAGCAGTCCTACACCGAGAGATTTGAAAAACGATCCGAATACGAAGTCAGAAGACTTCCTTATCCTGTCAGGAAGGAAATATATGATCAGCAGAAGTAACAAAGTCCCCACTACAAAGCTGATCAGCTTACTGACAAGCCGGAACACCCCTCCACCGAAGTCTGTGTGGAACGGTAGACCGATGATCTGCGGAGAATCGCCGATAACTACAGTCTGCCCCCTCACTCTGGCGTGATCGTCTTCTGTAAGGCTTCCAAGAACGGAGACCACTTCTCCATTGATGATCGCCGAAGGTCCGATGTCGATACTGCCCATGATCGACACTACGTCTCCTGTCACCTTTCCATCTATTTTCACGTCACCGAAAAAAGACACTACATCGCCCCTGACAAGTTCATCTTTGTCAATTATGATTATTTTGCCGAACCTGACGACCTGATTGTTATGGACCGTCCTGAATTCCCTGTCATCAGCACCAGCCAGACCGAAAATATCACCCAGATCGCCCAGATCGATATCGACATCCCCCAGAGCATCCTCGATATTCTCCGACAATTCCTCGGTATTGAGCTGAAAGTAAACTTCCTCTCCATCCTCTGACCCTACACGGACACCGCGGTCAGAGATCGAGATCTTTACCGGTTTGTCCCTGTCGCCTGGTTTCCTGTCTCTGTATTTGATCCTGCCGGTCTTGCTCTTGACTACAGTGGTAGAATCCTTGTCAGTTACTGAGACACTGTCTTTTTTCGCGTCTGCACTGCTTTCTTCTGATTCAGATCCTTCAGTATCCACCGCCACGACAATAGTGCCTCCCTGTATGGAGGAAATACTCTCAAAAGTCCGCTCGATGCGCCCTGCACCGAGGACGATGATCATGCACATCATAGTTATCGTCTTGCCTGCAACCGCGTTAAAAAATGCTGACATGCGTCTCTCCTTTTTTCCAGAATCCCTGAGCGGTCCTGAAAACGACATACAGGATCACAATTGCCGATATCGCCATCATGGCGAAATACGTCAGGGGGATACCATCCACCTGCCTCTGTATTGTCTTGACAAGTATCTTTCCCGCAACTCTATATTTTTCCATGGAACTTATATAGTTCAAGATCCTCTGTGGATCATCAAAAAACCGCCCTATCATGTAGAGGCCCGATTCTGTCATACCCAGCAGTTTCTTTCCTGCAGACATCATCATAAGAAGAAAAGGCGTGTATATGGCGGTAAACAATACAAAGATCGAAGAGATTATCCCTGTCGCCTGCAGTGGTACGGGCAGGCCTCTCCAGAAACTTCTTACCGAAAGAAAAACTTTTCGGGCCGCCCTTACCTTATACCTTGAGACATCGACTCTGGCCATCACCCTCATATTAAAGTCGGAATCCGGCTCCATCACTTCCATATCTTCGAGCACAGAAAAAATCCCGGCGAAAGCTGTATCAAGACTTTCGCACTGATGACAGCTCCGGCGGTGCTCTTCGTATTCAGCCATACCGGCACGATCAAGTTCCCCATCGTGGTAACGCTGAATCAACATTTTAAAAAGATGGCAATCCATCTGTCTCTACTCCTCTGATTCTTCCACAATAATATCACCACTGGCAGTCTCAAGAAATACTTTTGACTTACCTTCTCGTACTACACCAGTGATACTGTTCCTTCCCACTTTCTTTACATCGATGGGCAGGTCTATGGATATCTCACCTGAAGTCGTACCAGCCTTGAGAACATATCCACTTTCCATCCTGGTAATAAATATCAGCGATATATCACCGCTGGATGCGATTATGGAATAGTTCGCGTCACCTACTGGAATTACCCTGAAATCTGCTGCCCCACTGGCCGTGGAGGCATCGACTGCCCCTCTCACTCCAGTGAAACTCGATTCGGCGGCGATACCATGAAAATTCACATCACCGACTCCGTCAACAGTGATACTGCCATATTCTATGGAACACTTCAACCCTCCTCCAAGCTCGGACAGTTCCATCCTGCCGGAAGCTATGGAGGCCTCCATGTCACCCGAGATCTCCCGAGCCTTGATCGTTCCACTTGCGCTGGAAAGGACCACTGTCCCGTCCACATTTATTACTTCCATCGCGCCCGAGGACAGAGCCGCTTTGATGCAGCCCCTGATATCCCTGACATTCAATTCCCCGCTCGCCACACTTATATCCGCTCCGGATATAAGGCTGTTCACATTGACGACGCCACTGGCCATCGAGGCACCGAGTTTCATTCCTTCGGGCATCAACAGAGTGATCTCCATACTCATCCTGGGGGCCCTGCTGATCACGAAGGAAATAATATTTTTCTTTGTCCTGAATTTCTTTGGGTAGACAGCTTCGAGCCTGATAGTCTCCGCTGTCCTGGTGACCCTGACCTCCATCAGAGAGAGCATCTCGTCTGCTTCTTCCCTGTCATCAGCGAGACCTTTCTTTACGACCTTCAACAGAATATCGTCCCTCTTCTCTCCTATGACCGATAACCTGCCATTTATCCCCTCTATGATCAGCTTTGTCTGACCTTCTATCGAAATATCACTGGTCGACAACTCTTCGAACTCACTTGAAGCGTAAGTCCCCGGACTCCCTGCGATCAGTACTGCCGCCGTAACTGCCAGGATCGTCATACTGATTCGTTTCGTCATAATAGTCGCCTTCCGTTACGAAAGAGTCCCCTTCGCAGGGCCGATGTCATCGAACATCCCCTTGCTGGTGAATATCTCCTTGATCATATTCCTGGCTCTGTGGATCCTCGCCTTGACTGTGCCCAGAGGAATTCCGAGATTATCCGATATCTCCTCGTAGGACAATTGCTCCTGGTGCCGCAGGATCACAATGATCCTGTAATGCTCCGGAAGATCCGCTATAGCCTGTTCAAGCACTTCCATCATCTCCCTGTTTTCCATTTCCCTGTCGGGATCGATTGTGTCAGCCGGGATCTGACGGGACATTTCACCATCCGAACCGGATACAGGCTCGTCGAGAGAAACCACACCGCTTTTTCTCCTTCGGATAAAATCGATGCACAGATTCGACGTGATCCTGTAAAGCCAGCTCGAAAAAGGATACGAAGGGTTGTATCTGTCGAGTACGTTGAAAGTCCTGATGAAGACGTCCTGCGCCAGGTCTTCCGCATCCATAGGGTTCTTGACCATACGCATGCATATGCTGAAAACCGGCCCACGATATTTGACCAGTAGTTCTTCAAAGGCTTTCTCATCTCCTTTCAGGCAACGTTCGACAAGATTCGCATCTTCTTTCTTCAACTCTTACACCTCTGATACGAGGACCATGCTGAAAATGTTTCGTTTCCTGAAACTATAATCAGACGATTTTTTCATATTCTTGTTAACCGCGGAAAAAGATAGCAGCTTAAGGAAAAAGATAAAAGACGAATCTTGTAATAGCTTAAGAACACAATGGATAAAGCCGAAGAAATAGTTCCGGATGATTTTATTTTGTCTTGACAGGTGGCAGGCTGAAACCTAGACTCGGACCCGAGGCTGGCCTCAGCCTTATCGCCTGTTGTCAATGAAGTTAGATCAGGAGGAAGCAATGACTGGAATAGAATCCATTTTCGCGAGGGAAGTGATCGATTCCCGCGGGAATCCGACTGTCGAGGTCGAAGCATGGCTCGAAGGAGGAGCTTACGGCAGCGTGATAGTGCCTTCCGGTGCTTCCACAGGTGAGCATGAGGCAGTAGAACTCCGTGACGGCGACCCCGCCAGATACGGAGGAAAGGGCGTTCTGAAAGCTGTAGAAAACGTCAACGAGATCATAGCTCCCGAGGTCCTGGAACTCGACGCACTGGATCAGGTCTATATAGACAAGGTCCTCTGCCAGCTGGATGGTACACCAAACAAGGGCAAGCTTGGCGCCAATGCCATTCTTGGAGTATCCCTTGCGGTTGCCAAGGCGGCGGCCGACGAGCTCGGCGTCTCGCTTTATGAATATATCGGGGGCACAAACGCTAAAGTCCTGCCCGTACCGATGATGAATGTCCTTAACGGTGGTAAACATGCTGATAATAACGTAGATATACAGGAATTTATGATCGTACCGATAGGCGCCGGCTCGATAAGAGAAGCTGTGCGCTTCGGCGCCGAGACCTTTCACTCACTCAAGAAGATACTTTCGAAAAAAGGATACGCTACATCGGTAGGCGATGAGGGTGGGTTCGCGCCCAATCTGAGTTCGAACCGTGAAGGATTTGAACTTATCCTGGCTGCGATCGAGAAGGCCGGGTTCAAGCCCGGAGAGGATATAGCTCTCGCCATTGACGCTGCCGCCAGCGAATTCATGAAAGACGACGGGTACCATCTGGACGCAGAAGGAAAGATAATGTCCGCCGATGAGCTGATCGGATTCTACGAAAAGATCGTTGGTGAGTTCCCTGTGGTCTCTATCGAGGATGGCCTCGGAGAGGACGACTGGGAAGGATGGAAGAGATTGAACTCAAGCCTGGGTGGAAAGATCCAGATAGTCGGCGACGATATCTTCGTCACGAATACACAGCGGCTGGCAAGAGGAATCAAGGAGGGATCCGCCAATTCGATCCTTATCAAACTTAACCAGATCGGGACACTTACAGAGACCCTTGACGCTATCGAGATGGCGAAAAAAGCCGGGTTTACTTCGGTGATCTCTCACCGGTCAGGCGAAAGCGAGGATGTGACGATTGCTCACGTGGCAGTAGCAGTCAATGCAGGACAGATAAAGACCGGATCGTTGTCCAGGACTGACAGGATCGCGAAATACAATGAATTGATGAGAATAGAGGAAGAACTAGGTGAGATAGCGATCTTCCCCGGCATTGACGCGATTAACGTCTCTGCTGAAAACAGGTAGAAAACACGGCCTTCTACCGGAGGAAAAGATGAAAAGTCTTTGGGGACAGGGAAACAGGTACCTGAGAGTCAAGAGAAAGAATATCGAAGTGAACCCGAGGTTCACAAGATATATAATCCTGGCGCTGGTCGTTGTCATAGCGGCAGTATTCCTTGCCGGAGATGTAGGGCTATGGAACCTCTGGCGAGCCCAGAAGGATCTCGAATCGGTCGAGCAGGACGTAATGAGGCTCCAGACGGAGACATTCTACCTGAGGACAAAAATCGGTCAGCTCGAATCCGACCCTTTCGCGATCGAGAAGGTAGCCCGGGAAAAGTTCGGGTATCTGAGACCTGGCGACAGGGTCTACAGGATCATAACTTTGCCTTCAGACAAAGAAAGTACGACTTTCTTGCCGACTTCCCTTGACAGAACGGATATGTACAGATAATATAC
>JAHOYU010000017.1 GCA_019038625.1 Candidatus Latescibacterota bacterium
GCTCCACGGAAAGGGAAAAGTGTCATTTTCCCTTTCCTCACGGATCGCTGACATGGTTTTCGGTCATCGATCCGGGCGCCTTTCCCAGGCGCAGCTTCTCATCGATCCGTCAACTATGGAAAACAAACAAGTTATATTACCTTCCTCTTCTCTCTTATCTCATCAGAAATTTTCTCACTTGCTGAATACCATTTTATTCCGTTGAATTTGACACCACACGTGTCCCCGACTTGAAACCCTTTATCTTCGGCTGAGCGAACCTTGACCTCCTGGTTGCCGACATTAATACGATAATTGATGTATCCACTCAGAAGGATCCTGCCTTCTACTTTTGCTTTAAAGCCTCCATCATGTACGAGATCGATCTCATTGGGACGGGTTGCCAGGATAACTGTTCTCTCATCTAAAGAATCGGGAAGGTCACACTCTATGTTTTGATCTTTAAAGTTCTTTGGGAATATTTTTCCATTTTCAATCTCAACCTCGAGCAAATTGGAATCTCCAATAAAATCGAACACAAATAAATTGGAGGGATTATTATATATTTCTGTGGGAGTATTAATCTGTTGAACTTTACCCATATCCATGACGAGCATGCGGTCAGATAGCGCCATCGCCTCTGTCTGGTCGTGAGTTACGTATATAATGGTAAAGTTGAATTTCTTCTGAAGATCCTTTATTTCAAAGCGCATGATCTCCCTGAGCTTGGGATCCAGGTTTGATAACGGCTCATCGAGCAGAAGGATCTTCGGCTGAGTAACGATGGCCCTCGCAAGTGCTATCCTCTGCTGTTCCCCTCCTGACAGGTCGTATGGAAATTTGCTTTCCAGACCCTGCAGGCTGGTGTGATTTAATGCTTCTTTAACCTTTTCTTCAATTACACTTTTACTGAGTTTCAGGATCCTCAGTGGAAAGGCGACATTTTCAAAAACATTTTTGTGCGGCCAGACCGCAAAAGCCTGAAAAACCATTCCGAGGCCTCGTTTTTCGGGAGGCATGTAGTACCTTTTTGTTTTAGCGACCGATGAGACGATATCCTCTCCAAGCTGGATATCACCTGTTGTCAGGTCCTCAAAGCCTGCAACCATCCTTAATGTCGTAGTTTTACCGCAGCCCGAGGGACCGAGCATGGAAAAGCACTCCCCGCTCTTTATGGTTAAATTGAGGTCGTCTACGGCAACAACGCTCCCGAACGTTTTTGTCACAAACGTTTTCGTCATATTTTTCAGGATGACATCTGACATATCTATTTGCCTCTTCTCTCACGAGTGATAAACCGCAAGACCAGGCTGCCTGTAATAATTATCAATATGGCAACTCCTGCCAGAGCGGAGGCCTCGACCGTATTTCCCTCCTCATGAATGGAATATATGGCGACACCCAGGGTCCTGGTCTTGGGACCGTACAGGAGTAGAGAGGTTGTCAATTCCCGCATCGCAGGCAGGAATATGAGGAAGAAACCTGCCACCATTCCAGGTCGGATCAAGGGGAGAGTGACATCCGCCAACGATTGCCAGTGTGTCGCGCCGCATGACCTGGCGGATTCCTCAAGTGAATCATGTACCTGCTCAAGTGAAGCTGAAGCGGATTTCATGGAAAATGCCATGTAACGGGCTACATAGGCGATCAGGATGATCCACAGTGTGTTGTATAAATTTACCTTAAAAGCGCCGCTCCACATCAATATCACACCGATAGCCAGGACGATCCCCGGGATGGAATAGGGCAGCAGAGCAAGGATCTCCAGGATCTCCTTTCCCCTTGCCTTTATCTTGATGACGATGTAGGCAACCATGGTACCCACGAACATGGTGACAAAAGCTGCTGTGATCGATAAAAGCAGACTGTTTTTTATAGAGTCCTGGGCCATCTTGGAGTGGAACAGAACGTTTTTGAAATTATCCAGGGTAAAGCTGCTGGGAGTCAGCGGAAGCCCGTAGACCTTCAGCAGCCCCACGGCGAAGATCGTTGTGAGTGGAAGGATCACGATGAAAAGCAGGACACCGATGCTGACAAAAAGAAGGGGGAATTTGAATGCCCGCAGTTTGATCAGCATGGGCCGCATACTTTTCCCTTTAATTATTTCAAAGCGGCCTGACTTCAGTATGTATCTCTGAAGAGCCAGGGCCAGCACAACGGTGAAGACAAGAAGGACGGAAAGAGCCGCTCCTTTCCTGATGCCCTCGAAACTTCCCGCCGTTTTGTAGATGTGTTCGTAGATCTTGGTCGGTAGCGTGAAAATATTCTGAGAAAATCCCAATATGGCCGGAACACCGAAGTGGGAAAGCGAGGAAATAAGGATCAGCATGGAACCGGCGGCGATAGCGGGCAAGACCAGAGG
>JAHOYU010000018.1 GCA_019038625.1 Candidatus Latescibacterota bacterium
CACAGATCCTGCACAGCGTAATAGAGTACGATATGAGCGTCGTCCATGGGGGGTCCGGGCAGGGGGCGATAGAAAGGATGAAAAAGAATCCTGAAAAGTACCATCCCGATATAGTGTCCACTCTTACCGATATGGTTATAAGCAGGGAGGAGATGGAGGTGAAGTCGCTGAGGATCGGGGAGCTTGCCGCCGAGATGATCATCGACGAAGATATCCTCACGCGCAACGGGTTGCTCCTTATGGCCAAAGGACAGGAAATCACATTCTCGGCCCTGGAACGACTCCGCAAATTTGCTGTGATGAACCAGGTGAAAGAACCGATCCTGACTCTCGTGCCATACCTCGCCGAATCGGAAGAAGAGGAAGTCCCCGGGGAGACTGTCGAAACCTGATGCCCGGGTCCCGGGCAAGAATAATTAAAAAAAAGATTAAGGTATTATGCTCAGTTTCCGAAAAGAATCACAGTGAGTGGATTTTAATGCAGTCGGGTGAATACCAGTCATTTATTGCTAAATGAAAGCCTGTGGCTATGTCACCAAAGGCGGATGAATTTGAGTAAAGACACTGTTTCGGTAGATGATCGTTCAGCTTCCGTTGTGACTGATTCAGACAGGGACTTGGTGTTTCTGCAGGAGATAGTCGAAGAGATATCGGGTTCTATTGTAATGACGGATATCGATTATCCGGACACACTTGAAGACCTCTCCGGAATATTCAACAAGATCGATGAGCTCGACCTGGCTGATAGCGCCGATTCGATCGTCGAGCCGATAAAATTGTGTCATTCCATCCTTCAGGATGTCATCGATAGAAAAACGCGGGACGGAAATAAAGATCTAAAAGATATATCCGAATCTATAGCTAATCTTCAGAGAAAACTGGATCTGTTGATCAGGCCTTTCAATGGCGATCCCGAGATCGACACAATCGATAAGGATGCTGTCACGTCGCGTGAAAGCGATGGGCCCGAAGACGGAGAGGATATCTCTGTCCTCGAAGATGATTCTGGTCAGGGCAGTGATCCCCTGGTTCTCCCGGATTGGGTGGACGATTCGATGATGGCGGAGTTCGTGGACACACAGCGAACCCAGCTCGATGATATCGAAGAGATGCTGCTTGATATGGATGGAGAAGATGAAGATTCGAAAAAGAGGTTGCTGGGTCCCCTTCACACCATGAAAGGCGAAGCTGGGGTCGTCGGCCTGGATGGGCTGAGCCGGTTGTATCATCTTCTCGAGGATGTAGTGGAGGCTGAGACGGATCACGAGAGATTGCTGGATATCCTGTTGAAGTCAAAAGACTGGATCAGCCGGGCTTTTGAGAGCTATTTAAGCGGCAGGAAGCCTGAACAGTCTTTTGAGGAATTAATATCAGAGATCGAATCCAGCGTCGAATGTCCGGCAGACAGGCCGGAAGTGATGGAAAACGAGGATCCCGATGAATCGGTAACTGACTCAGAGACGCCTGATGAGATCGTTGATCTTTTCGAAGTCGAAGAGGATCTCGCGGAAGAAGTCACCCTTCAGGATATCGATTCAGACACGTCAGCCCCCGATGTAGAGCTATCGGACGATGTTGTAGCCGAACCCGTGGACCGGGACGAGGAAACGGTCGAGTTGATAGTTGATTTCCTGGAAGAGAGTGAAGAAGGGGTCGCGTCCTGCGAAGAATTACTGATGAAGGTCGAATCCGGTGATGCGGATTCCGAGACGATCAATGCTCTGTTCAGGGTCTTCCATACGATCAAGGGTGTATCAGGGTTCCTCGATCTCAAGTTCATGCAGGCTCTTGCTCACCAGACGGAGACGATGTTCAGCATGGTCAGGGATGAAATAATCGTATTCGATGGAGAGTATGTGGATATAGCGTTCGACGCGACTGCCATGATGCGCAATATGTTGACCGGCCTGGGTGAAGCCGTCAGGAAGAGTATGAGCACTGTTTCTCCCGAAGGTTTCGGAATACTCATAGCGAGACTGAAAAAAGCTACCGAGACTAAAAAGGATGAAAACAGTGAGGAATCAATAGTCCGGGAAGAAAGCGGGATCGTGGAAAATCAGGCAGAAGAAGCAGGAAATGATTCAGCCATACTGGCTGTCGAGACTCCAGAAGATATCGAGATCTCCACGGACCAGGACGACATAGTGGATTCCAGGCCTGAAAAGGATGAACCCGAACTACAAACTGAAGAGGTTGTGACCCCGGTTAAGGATCAGAAGGTAACACCTCCCGCAAACTCTTCCAGAAAGCCGGTTCATGTCAAGAGTTCGCTTCGCGTGGACGCTGAAAAACTCGACAAACTTGTAGATATGGTCGGAGAGCTTGTAATCGCCGAATCGATGGTTGTGCAATCCGATGAGATAATGAACCTGAAATCCCCATCCCTGATGAGCAAGATAAACCGTCTGGACAAAATATCCAGAGATCTGCAGGAGATAGGCACATCGCTCAGAATGGTTCCACTCAAGGGTGTATTCCAGAAGATGACCAGGCTTGTAAGGGATCTTGCCCGCAAGTCTTCGAAAGATGTCGAGATGATAGTGACAGGAGCCGAGACGGAACTCGACAAATCCGTGGTGGACAGGATCGGAGATCCTCTCGTCCATATGATAAGAAATGCCGTTGATCACGGAATTGAATCCTCGACAGAGAGAAAAAAGGTCGGAAAGTCGGAAGCAGGAACTGTCAAGCTGAGTGCTTATCACAAAAGTGGAAATATATATATAGAGGTCGAAGATGACGGCAAGGGCCTCGATAGAGATGCTATTCTGGCAAAAGCGATCGAAAGAAATCTCGTCTCAGAAACCGACCAACCTTCGGACAGTGAGATTTTCAACATTATTTTCGAGCCGGGATTTTCAACGGCAAAGACGGTCTCAGACGTTTCCGGTCGTGGTGTGGGGATGGATGTCGTAAAGAAAAACATCATGGCGTTGAGAGGTAAATGCGACATACAGTCCGAGTCCGGAAAAGGCACTCTCTTTACGATCCGGTTGCCCCTGACTCTCGCAATAATAGATGGATTGGTCATTAAAGTAGGCAACCAGCGATATATCGTGCCTACGATGTCCGTGGTCTCATCGTTCAAACCTGTGCCGGAAGATATTTCCGTGGCGATGGGTCACGCCGAGATGGTCATACGCCACGACGGACTGTTGCCATTATTCAGACTGCATAGATTTTTTAATGTTCAAGGTGCCATGGAAGAACCGAGCGATGCGCTGGTCATGGTCGTTGATGATGGTGAGAAGAAGATCGGGATGCTGGTCGACGAACTGCTCGGGCAGCAACAGATCGTGATCAAGACGATGAGCGGAGAGATGAAGGGTGTTCCCGGCATTTCGGGAAGCGCCGTGATGCCGGATGGGAAAGTGGCATTGATCATAGACATCGGTGGTCTGATAAAGCTTGCGAAGCAGGAAGGTCGGAAGGAAAGCGGATAGGATGAGGTGTTCCGATTCCTGAATCATGGTGGACTGAGAATCGGGAAAGTGAAATGTGAACTTAAAAGGAGGATGGTTATGGGAGAACCCAGTGTGAGAGATCGGAAGGCCGTGTCAGAGCTGTTGGCAGCGGGCTTGAGGTCAGCCGAGTCCGGGAAATACTTGACGTTCAAGATTATGGGCGAAGAGTACGGCATAGAGATCCTGAGAGTAAGGGAGATAATAGGGCTGATGGATGTGACCTCTGTCCCACGGACACCACCATTCGTCAAGGGTGTCATCAATCTCAGGGGAAAGGTAATCCCTGTAATCGATCTACGCGTAAAATTCCTCATGGAGCCGGGGAAGACGACTGAAGAAAGCTGCATCATCGTCGTTGAAGTTGCTACAGATGAGCAGGAAGAGAATACACTCATGGGAATCCTGGTGGACAGTGTGTCGGATGTACTCGATGTCCTGGACAGCCAGATCGAACCACCCCCTGATTTCGGGGTGAATGTGGATATGGGTTATATCCTCGGAATGGGAAAAATAGAAAAGAAAGTCGTCATGCTTCTAAATATCGACAAGGTCCTGACCATCAACGAAGTCGAGACGATTCTTGATACGAAATCGAAAGTCGAAGCATCGGCCGATAAAGTGACAGAGAATGAAGAAGCGGAAAGTACGGAAGAAGCGGAAAGTACGGAAGAAGTGGAAAGTACGGAAGAAGCGGAAAGCGAAAAGGAAGCAGTCGAAGAGACTGTATGAGCTGACAGTGAAACAGACGATCAATTGATCAAGGAGGAAGAAAGATGACTCAGTCGAAGAATTCACCCAAAAAAGGGACATCAAAAAAGGCTTCGCTGGATATCCACAAGGTTATCGATGCGGTCGCAACGCCCATGTTCATCACTGGCCTGGATCTGAAAATATCCCACATCAGCAAGTCCGCACTTGGTGCTATGGGGTATACCAAAGAAGAAGTCGTTGGAAAGATGACCTGTGCCGATTTCTGCAAGACTCCGATCTGCGGGACGCGGGACTGCACGCTTAAGAATTGCTTCGAGACTGGCGAAGACATTGTCGGTTTTACGATTGCGGAGAACAGAGCGGGCAATAAATTCCCCGTAGCTGCCTATTGTTCGGCTATTTTCGATGATGATGGAAACCCGATCGGCGGCATGGAGATCATAGCCGACCAGACGGAGGTCGAAGATCTCAAGTTTAAGACAGAAAACATTCTGAGGTCGATCGGCGCCGTCATGTTCGTCACAGACGAGAACCTTCTGATCACCTCGATCAACGATGCGGCTCTCAATGCACTGGGGTATATACGCGAAGAGGTAGTGGGGAAGATGACCTGTGCCGATCTCTGCAAAACGCCTCTCTGTAATACGTCAAACTGTACGATCAAGACCTGTATGCGTACAAAGGAACTGGTAGTGGGAGAAACTGTCGCGGAGGCGAAAGACGGAACGAAGATCCCGGTCCAGGCTGTATGCTCGGCCCTTTTCGACAAGGAAGGCAAGCCCTACGGCGGCATGGAAGTAATAGTGGATCAGACAGCCCAGAAAGAGACTATCAAGATCGTCAAGGATCTCATCACTTCAGCATCCCAGGGGCGGCTTGAGGAACGTGCTGATATAGGCGACTCAGAGGGAGACTACAAGATCCTGCGGGAAGGGATGAACACTCTTCTGGACGCCGTTGTAGAGCCGATAAAAGAAGTGATCGATGTGTTCGAGGCAGTCGCAAACAGAAATATGCAGATGAGGGTGACAGGAGAGTATGAAGGCCAGTTCAAGGAGTTGAAGGACAATATTAACCGGGCGATCGCCAACCTGGACTCAGCTCTTTCCCAGGTCAAGGAAAGTGTCGGCCAGGTCGCTTCCGCTGGAGAGCAGATAGCTACCGGAAGCCAGTCCATGGCGCAGGGAGCTTCTGAGCAGGCAAGCAATCTCGAAGAGATATCCAGCAGTCTCGAAGAGATTTCCTCTATGACCAAGCAGAATGCCGAGAACGCGAGCGAAGCGAAGAACCTCGGGGATTCATCGAAAGAAGCTACGGGGAAGGGCGATGAAGCCATGACCCGGATGTCTGAAGCCATTATCAAGATCCAGGGATCTTCGAACGAGACCGCGAAGATCATCAAGACGATCGATGAGATAGCTTTCCAGACCAACCTTCTCGCTCTGAATGCCGCGGTCGAGGCGGCAAGGGCCGGTGAAGCCGGAAAGGGCTTTGCAGTGGTCGCCGAAGAAGTAAGAAACCTTGCCCAGCGCAGCGCCGAGGCCGCCAAGAGTACTGCGGAACTCATCGAAGAGTCACAGGCAAATTCCCAGAACGGTGTCGCGGTATCGAGCGAGGTAGCTGAGATCCTCAACCAGATCGGCGACGGAATAGGCAAGCTGACTCAGCTTGTAGCGGAGGTAGCCGCTGCAAGTGACGAGCAGTCAAAGGGAATCGAACAGGTCAACGAAGCTGTTGGGCAGATGAACACGATCACCCAGCAGAACGCGGCCAACAGCGAGGAGTCTGCCAGTGCCGCTGAGGAACTCAACGGACAGGCGAATGAACTGAATGGTCTTGTTGGGACCTTTGAGATCACACAGAAGGAAATGTCGTTCAACAATCCCGTGGCACAGGCGCCCCAGGGCCAGCCGGGTATCAATGCGGCTCCCAGAAAAGCCACGGCAGCTGTCAAAGGTGAGAAGAAAACTCCTGAGACCGTCCTGCCTCTGGATGAGGAAGAGTTGATGCAGTTCTGATCCATACCCGGGAAGGATTCGGAGGGAAGAATGGCGTTACAAGCCTTTCTTTCCCTCCGTATCCCTTCCCGTTTCCTGATCCATACTATAGGAAAGGTGAAGACTTGAGATGAGTGTAGTACTGCTTGAAAAAGTTGAATTAAACGATAGACTATTCGAGAAATACAAGGATCTTGTATACAAAAGAAGCGGGATTTCTCTCAATGATAACAAGAAGATACTTGTGCAGTCACGCCTCGCAAAGCGGTTAAAGCTGCTTGGTCTAAAGGATTACAAGGAGTATTACGATTATCTTATGGGCGATGAATCGGGCGATGAACTGAGTAATTTCATAGATGTCATATCGACGAATGTGACTCACTTCTACAGAGAGGCGGAACATCTCAAGCTGCTTGGGAAGGTCGTAAGCGATTGGTCAAAAAGTGGCCGGACCAGGTTCAGGTTCTGGTCAGCAGCCTGTTCGTCAGGTGAAGAACCATTTTCGATGGCGATTACCATCGCGGAAGCTCTCAAGGGCAGGAGAGCTGATGTGAAGATACTTGCCACCGATATCTCGACCAGGATTCTCGCGAAGGCGAGAGCCGCTTGTTATCCGGCCAAAGCTGTCGAGAAGATCTCACCCATTTTAAGAGAAAAATATTTCGACAAGAAGGGATTTGGAGAGGACGCGATGTTCACGGCCAACAGCAAGCTGAAAAATCTGGTTTCGTTTGCCCGGATTAACCTTGCGGAGCCGCCTTATCCGATGCAGGGTCCATTCGATATCATATTCTGCAGAAATGTCATGATCTATTTCGATGTCAGAGTGAAGAAAATGCTGTTTGACGAATTCGGGAAGCTACTTTCTGATGCTTCATATTTGATGGTCGGCATGTCCGAGAGCACGACCGGACTCGATGTGTCATACAGGTCTGTAGCCCCATCAGTATATCGCAAGATCTGAAAGATGATGTGACAGGGAAGTTGTTGAAATAGAAAAGAGATCGATGTGCTTTCAGTTGTAGCAATTTCAGATATGAAGATAAGTGACAAAATGGATGATATCCTGGTCACCTATTCGCTCGGTTCCTGTATAGGATTATCCGTTTACGACCCTGTGGCGAAGGTCGGCGGAATGGTCCATTGTATGTTGCCTCTGTCAAAAGTGGATCCGGCAAAGGCGAAGACAAATCCACATATGTTCACAGATATTTCAATCCCTACCCTTCTTGAAGAGTTGTTCAAAAGAGGAGCTACCAGAAATAATCTTGTTGTCAAAGTAGCCGGGTGTTCAAGCCTTTTGGACAACAAAGGACTGTTTAAGATAGGTGAGCGGAATTATACGGTCTGCAGAAAGATCCTGTGGAAGAACAATATCCTGATAGATGGCGAGGAAGTAGGAGGGGCGAAGCCAAGGACCCTTCTTTTGTATATGGATTCCGGAAGGACAACCGTAAAGAATGCGGGAACGGAGGTAGAGATTTGAAACGAAGAGAAGAAATATTAAAAAGGTTGAAAAAAATTAATGCTATTCCCGGGGCTGGAGTCACAGTGATCAATTTGCTTCAGAATCCGGATTTCGACGTGAACGATCTCATCTCCCGTATCGAATTCGATGCATCGCTCACCTCCAATGTCCTGAGAATGGCGAATTCCTCGATGTATGGTTACTCGGGTACTACAGGATCGCTCAAGGAAGCAGTTGTGAGGCTTGGAGCAAACAACATATACAAGATGGTCGTAGCCTCCGTCGTAGCCCCCGTCGCCAGGCAATCGATAAGGGGATACGATCTTCCTGCGGGAGAATTGTGGTTGCACGCTGCTTCTACAGCCGTAGGGATAGAGAAGATAGCTCTGCATATGAATATCAAACTGCCGAATTATGCTTTCACTGCGGGTATTCTACACGATATCGGAAAGATCGCTATAGGCACGCTGCTTGAGGTGGACGACGAACCGATCAGGTTCCTTCTCAGAAGAAAACGATATTCGTTTGAAGTCGCGGAAGAGAAGGTCCTCGGGATCAATCACGCTGAAGCAGGGGCCATACTGCTCAAGAGCTGGAATTTCCCAGAAGAGATAGTGGATGCTGTCAGATGGCATCACGAGCCGAGCAAAGCCTCAGGAGATTCCACAGTGGTCGAATTGCTGCATCTTGCGGACTCATTCAGCATGATGGGTGGATTCGGGAATGGGAAAGACGGTCTTTATTACAAACTCGATTCGGACGTGTTTGAAAAATATGGAATAAAGAATAATAAAGCTGAAGAGATCATAGCGAGTATCACACTCGCTCTCGAAGAATTGAAAGACTGTTACGAAATTGATTTTTCTCTGGGAGGAAAAACCGATGTCACTGAATGTTCTAGTTGTTGATGATTCCAAGATCATTCGCGCCGTAATCAAAAAAACACTTGGCCTGTCAGGTGTTCCTGTCGCCGAGTTCTACCAGGCGGAAAACGGCCAGGAGGCACTGGATATCCTGAAAGACAACTGGGTAGACATAATATTTGCCGATATCAACATGCCGGTCATGAACGGGATCGAGATGGTGGAGAGGATGGCAGAGGATGGGATCCTGAAAACCACTCCCGTGATCATGGTCTCGACGGAAGGTAGCGCCTTGCGGATCAAGCAGTTGAAAGAAAAAGGAGTCAGTGCCTATATCCGCAAACCGTTCACACCGGAACTCCTTCGAGAAGTAGTGGATTCGATTGTGGAGGTGAGATGTGCAGATTCAAAATGACATAATCGACACTGTCTTCTGCGATGTCCTGGAGCAACTGGCATTCATGTTCGGAGAGAGTGTGCCTGTCGATGAAATGCCGGAAGCTGTCGATAATGGCCTTGCTGCTACAATGAATTTCTCGGGAGATTCAACGGGTGTGATCACACTGGTCATCCCGGCGGATATGCGGGGAGAATTTGCCGATAATATCCTCGGGATGGATCTGGATGCCGATGCCGGAGTCGAGGACGAAGACGATGCAGTTCGAGAAGTCCTGAATATTATCGCTGGTAATGTCCTGACCGCCCTTGCTGGAGAAAACGCGTTGTTCGACCTGGCTGTTCCCGAAACGAGGCATATCCTCTCGGATGAATGGGACAGTATATTGAGTGACTCAGGGTCGATATGCTTCATGCTTGATGAAATGCCGGTCATTCTCAATCTTGCAGTCGAGGGATAAGATATATGCCTATAAAAGTCCTGGTAGTCGATGATTCAGCCGTCGTAAGAAGAATATTTACCAACGAGCTTTCCCGTGACCCCGAGATCGTAGTCGTAGGCACGGCTCCGGATCCATATATAGCCCGCAACAAAATAGTCCAGCTCAAACCTGACGTGATCACTCTGGATGTAGAGATGCCCAGGATGGATGGCATCACATTCCTGAAGAAGCTTATGCATTACCATCCGATACCTGTGATCGTAGTATCCTCATTGACTCCCAAGGGAGGCCAGGTCGCAATGGAGGCCATCGATTCCGGCGCGATCGATGTTATGAGCAAGCCCGGAGAGGCTTATAGCGTCGGGGATATGTCTGTCGAGTTGATCGACAAGATCAAGGCGGCGGCAAGGGTCGATGTCACAAAAAAGATATCAGATCAAAAAAAGATCGTTACCACGGGACAAAAGAAACTGTCGATGACTGTGACGACGAACAAGATCATCGCTATCGGCGCGTCGACGGGCGGAACGGAGGCGATTACATCGGTCCTGAGCAGAATGCCGAAGAACGCACCTGGAATATTGATAACCCAGCATATGCCGGAATTTTTCACTAAATCTTTTGCTGAGAGGCTCAACGAGATCTGTGAGATCGAAGTGAAGGAAGCGGAGCATGGTGATTCGATCGTTTCGGGGAAGGCATTCATCGCGCCGGGGAACAGCCATATGCTCGTCCGTAGATCGGGAGCCAGGTATCTCGTTGAAGTCAAGGATGGTCCCCTTGTCTCCAGACACCGCCCTTCAGTGGATGTGTTATTCAAATCCGTGGCGAAGTATGTGGGAAACAATGCGATCGGCATAATCCTCACAGGTATGGGGAGGGATGGGGCCGAAGGATTTCTGGAAATGAAGAAAAACGGTGCATCGAATATTGCGCAGAATGAAAAGAGTTGCGTTGTCTACGGAATGCCGAAGGTGGCAATAGAGCTTGGAGGCGCGGATAAGATCCTTCATCTCAGGGACATACCGGCAAAAGCGTTGAAGCTGGCAGAAGAGAAGATGTTGCAACACAAATGATCCGGCAGGGTCCGCTGTCTGTCATTGCTCCCCGGGCCTTCTCCAAAACAGGGTCAGGGTCTGTGCCCTGAAAGGAACTGGTAACAGGTCGATCCTGTTACGTTGGCGAATTCCCCCTCCCCGAATATTCTTATCGTCGAATCCATGTCTGCGACCAAGTTAAGAAGAGGAATCACCGTTTCCTTTCTTCTCATAGCGAGAGCAAGCGGATTGGTCACGATATTTTTCATGCAGTCTCCTGGGGCGTTGATAAAATCTCCATAATCTCCCACGCACGCGCAGCAGAAGACCATCCTTCCCTGGGGTGAAATAAAGACGTTATGAACGAGATGGACTCCCTCGCCATGCTCGATCATGAATCCTTTTGTTTCCCCGCAGCCGTTTGACTCGACCAGGTCGAAAGGGTCCACATTCAGGTAAGTGAAGGGGTTGAAACTGGAACAGGAGCGGTTTTCGACCTCAGCCTTCGAGTATCTGCCTTTTTTGAAATTCCGTAACGCATTTCCCACAAGGCCTATACTCTGGTTTGGTATCCCGTAGATATGTGGTGCGGGAAGCCCTTTGTCGATGGAGTTGGTCCACACTCTTTCAAGCATCTGCTCAATCGTGCTTTCCGGGGGGGGGCTGTGAAAGATATCGACGGAAAGGCATATTCTGACGTTGCTATCGTATTCGGTATTGTTTGCCGTTTCGGCCCAGGAGCCTATCACCGTCTCAGCTTTCTCCGCTGAAGATGCGAAGCGGCCGTTGGTAAGGATCCACAGATCGTATTCGGGCAGTGTCTTCCTGATATGGCGTATCAGGTCTTTCTGATGACCGAGCCGTTCTTTTTCGGAGAGTGTTTTCCCGTCTTTCCCCAAAGGCCAGCAAAAAAATTCGCCTCCACTGAGTCTGATGGACGGTTTTCTGAGGTTAAGCTTGAATGTGCCCTCGCTTGTCACCCAGGTGGATTCGCAGTCACGGTGAGTAGCGCACACATTATATTTCTGGAGAAGGGCATAGGTAAGCTGTTCCGGAGGGGAAAGCAATGAATCGAGTTCATGGCATTGGTTGGATCCCTCGTGTCTGAAAGTACCATTTCCGTAAATTTTTGGCAGGATCTTGTGAATGCTGTGGCGGGCAATGTTGTCGATGGCCTTGAAGGCGTTTTCAGGAGTCATTGACTCGGGACGCTTAGGGCCGGATTCAGTTATACAATGGCTACAACTGTCATTGCACTTGAAGGTAAGATACAGTTCGGCTGAGTTAATGTGAGCCTCGGGCATCCTCGGGTCCGGGACAGACAATATGCCGTCTACTATAGCTTTCTTGATGATTTTTTCTCTAAGATCGTCCATCCTCGACTTCCTTTTGCTGCTGACCCCAAGACTCCGGAAGATTCTTCTGAGCGAATAATAGACACGATATATCGAGGTGGCCGGTAGTGTCAATGCTGATTTCACATTGACATTTTTCCCTTCGGATGATATTCAGAAGCCTGACCTGTTTATCAAGAAGGAGGGTTTGAATGAGTGACCGTAAAGTTATGAACAGGTGGCTCGTCGTTGTGGGAGCGATTCTGATACAGCTCTGCCTCGGCGCCATCTACGCATGGTCGGCTTTTACCAAGAAGTTAACCATTGATCCTTTCAATCTGAGCAAGACCCAGACCCAGATCATTTTTTCGGTCGGTCTGTTGTCGTTCGCCGTCGTGATGGCCCTTGTCGCGGGTAAATGGCAGAAAAAGGTCGGTCCCAGGACCGTGGCCCTCACGGGGGGACTCGTTCTTGGAGTCGGTTATGTTCTGGCAGGACTCGCTGGCTCGAGTTATCTCGGGATCCTTGTCGGTGTCGGTGTGCTCGGAGGCGCCGGTATCGGTCTGGCCTATGTCTGTCCAATAGCAGCACTGGTCAAATGGTTTCCCGACAAGAAGGGCATGATCACCGGACTGGCAGTCGCCGGTTTCGGATTCGGCGCCCTGATATGGATCAAACTCACCGGAGGGTTCAAGTTCGGCCCGGTCGATCTTACCCCCGGATGGGGAGGCCTCTATGGTATGGGCTGGTCCGTCAATAATATCTTCATACTCTACGGCATCCTGTTCGCTGTGCTCGTAGGTATCGGTGCCATGTTCATGGTCAACCCTCCAGAAGGATGGACACCTGCGGGCTGGAATCCGCCCTCCAGTGCCGAAGCTGCTGTTTCGGGTGGAAGGGATTTCACTGTAGGCGAGATGGTCGCTACTCCGCAGTACTGGATGTTGTTCAGTCTGTTTGTCGTTGGAGCGACTGCCGGCCTTATGGTGATCGGTGTCATCAAGCTCTTCGGAATCGATGCTTTGACTGGTAGCGGGTTTGAACCTACCAAGGCCAATATCATCACCGGGACGGCGATGGGGCTGTTCTACGCGTTGATGAACGGACTCGGACGTATCATCTGGGGTATGATATCCGACAAGACCGGCAGGAAGAACGCGATCGTCCTCATGTCCCTGATTCAGGGTATCATGATGATCGCCTTCTACTTTATCGGTGGGAACGAGTGGGGACTCTACCTGAGTGCGGGTATAATAGGATTCAACTTCGGTGGTAATTTTGCCCTGTTCCCGGCTGCTACAGCAGATTATTTCGGTAACAAGAACGTCGGCACGAACTACCCCTGGGTCTTTATGGCCTACGGTGTGGGTGGGCTCGTCGGCCCGATCCTCGGTGGAAAGATGGGAGACGCCCAGGTATGGATGTACGCCTTCGTCCCCGCCGGGATCGCCTGCCTTGCGGCCGCCGCCATCGGAATGTTTTTGAAGGCTCCGAAGAAGATCGAGGCGTAGGAGCTTTTCAAACGATAAGCACAATAAAGGGGGCCGCGGTGCGGCTCCCTTTTTGATGAGGGAGAAAGATGATCATCGGAATAGCGGGAGGCTCCTGCTCGGGAAAGAGTTCGATTGCGATGGCGCTCGCGGGGATGATAAGGGGAAGACCCGTCTTCATCCTCGGGCTGGATTCGTACTACCTCGACCTCAAGGACCTCGAGCCGGAGGCAAAAAAGCTCCATAACTTCGACGAGCCGGCGTCTCTCGACATACCACTCCTCGTGGACAACATAAAATCACTCGCCGCGGGGGGAGAGGTCCCGATCCCGATCTACGATTTCGGGACCCACACACGCCTGCCGGAAGACCGCTGGGTCCGCGTATCAATAGACGACAACGCGATCATCGTCGTCGAAGGGCTGTTTACTCTATCGATCCCCGAAATAAGGAAACTTCTCGACGTGAAGGTCTTCATCGACGTTTCGCACGAGACATGCCTCCAGCGCAGGATCGCCAGGGACATCGAAGAACGCGGCAGGACCAGGGAAAGCGTCATCGAGCAGTATGAACGGACCGTGCAGCCGATGTTCGAACTCCACGTATTGCCCGGG
The DNA here is from genome assembly GCA_019038625.1 of Candidatus Latescibacterota bacterium. Taxonomy (NCBI): domain Bacteria; kingdom Pseudomonadati; phylum Candidatus Latescibacterota; species Candidatus Latescibacterota bacterium. The sequence continues at coordinate 13,818 of JAHOYU010000018.1, forward strand.
CGGGAACACGCGGGTCTCATTGTCGAGGGCAAGGACCCGGTCGGGGAATCCGCTGAGAAGATCCTCCATATCATATGATATTGACATTATTGTTCAAATCCCTAGATTATAAGTAGCACCCCCGCCGCAACGAGTAGTACTGTATCCAGGGGTAATCGAATGAAAAAACTTATCGTTCTCCTACTGATCCTGTCGGCATTTTCCATATTTTTTTATGCATGTAACGATGATCCAACTTCAGCGATCCCTGACGGACCTCCTGTCAACGAACCTCCCGTAGTCCAGATAACGAATCCGAGTGACGGCGAGATCATCGTCGATCAGATGGGAACATTCTTCATAGGCTCGGCGATAGACCCGGAAGACGGAGAGTTGCCTCCGGATTCTCTCGTATGGAAATCCAACAAGGACGGGGTCCTGGGGAAGGGGAAGGTCTTCCTGTGTCAGGAGTTGTCGGTAAACAACCACACCATCACGTTGACCGCGATAGACAGCGGCGGAAACCGCAGATCCGACACCGTGAAGATCCATGTATGGGAATCCATTCCCCGGAATATAAAGGTGCTGTTTATCGGCTCAAGCTACTTCGGTTATAACAATCTTCCCCTCATGTTCAAGACTCTGGCCGAGGCCGCAGGGAAGGGCGTGGAGATCGGAGAATACATTGTCGGCGGCATGCGTCTCGATTACCACAGTACAAATCCCGCGACGGAGGCAAAGATCAACGAGGAGGACTGGGATTTCGTGATCCTTCAGGGGTCCAGCATAACTGCGGCGTATCCCATAGATCACCAGTATATATTTCCTCCCTTTACATACCATCCCCTGGTACCCTCCCTGAAATTGTTGAAAGAAAAGATCGAAGCGAATTGCGCCTCTACGAAAACGGTCTATATGATGCCCTGGGCATACGAGAACGGAAATACATGGGTGGAGGGATACGACGACACGTATTTCGATATGCAGCTGTTGATCTACGACAACACCATACTCTTCAGTGACGAAGTCCCTTTCATGACGGCTCCAGTGGGCTGGGCGTGGAACACCGTGCTCAGCGAAGTGGAACAGCTCCACTACCTGTATACGGAAGATATGAGTCACCCGTCGTACAGGGGATCCTACCTGCTGTCCTGCGTCATCTATTCGACTTTTTTCCGGGAGGACCTTGAAGGCACCGAATGTTACCTGGGCATACCCAGGGTCGAAGCCGTCTATTTTCAATCTGTCGCAGCTGACATCGTCCTTGACGATATGAAATTGTGGAATTTGATTCCCTGATCCGAATGACATCGGATTTATCAATCTTTGAAAAAACCTCCGAATAGTGATACTCTCATGCTATCAGATTTGATCTAGTATTCGAGAGGGAGATGAAAGCATGGAAGAGCATGTGAGGGAGATACTCAAGTCGTTGGGAGAAGACCCCGAAAGGGATGGCCTGCTCAAGACTCCGTCGAGAGTGAAGGAATCGCTGGAGTTTCTGACGAGCGGATACCGGGAGGACATCGACAGCGTTCTCAGTGGATCGGTCTTCGAGGAGGAGCACGATGAGATGATCATCGTCAGGGACATCAGTCTCTACAGCCTCTGTGAACACCATATGCTCCCTTTCTTCGGAAAATGCCATGTCGCCTATATTCCAAAGGGAAAGATCATCGGCCTCTCCAAGATCCCGAGGATCGTGGAGATATTCTCCCGGAGGCTCCAGATCCAGGAGCGCCTGACAAATCAGATAGCCCGCACGCTCATGGACCACCTCAAACCTTATGGGGTAGCCGTCACGATAGAGGCGGTGCATCTCTGTATGGCGATGAGAGGTGTGAGGACAAGGGACTCGTTGATTATTACAAGTTCGATGCTCGGCGCCTTCCGGAACGACAGCAAGACGAGGATGGAGTTCCTCAACCTCATAAAGGGGAACGACAGGCATAAGTGGTAGGGGCTACTTCATGGGCAACATTCAGATTCTTATGAATAAAATATGCAATTAACACGAACTGCTAAAGGGCGAAATTGGTTAAGGCAGTCTGATGCAAAGTCAGACTGGATCTTGAACAGGAGGGTAGTATGGACAATAACTATGCGACTGTCGGGTATGTTAATTTTCTTTTCGGGCTGTTTTGTGCAAATTGGGCAAAAAATACTGATCGAAGTGCCTGGGGATGGTTTTTCTTTGGGTTCTTTCTGGCCCCGATTGCAGGGCTGGTATTAGTAAGCAAGAAAAAATAGTGGTTTAATTTGTTCGTATATATTCCGGTAAAAGGAGGGAAGGATCCATGAAAAGCAAGTTCTTTATCCCGGCCGCGACCGTGATTGTCGGCGTTCTTGTCTGGGTCGCCTTTCTCTTGTTGTGTGAAAAGGGCAAAATAGCCATTGAGCAGTTGAAGTATCTCGGAGTAGGTTTTAGTCTGGTAGTGGCTGGTCTTATGGTTTATTCCGGTTTTAGTTGCCGCCAGGTGGGCGGCCCCCGTTATGGCAACATCATCCGAACCGCCATGCTGATCATCATGGCTGCAATCACCTACTGGAGAATAGATATCATTCCTGCAGTCCTTCTGGCGGCTGGAACCATTTTTACGATCATATTTGCTCTAATGAGTGAACTGCCAGATGCCTCGGAAGAGTCCAGTTCGACTTTGGGCCAGGCAGAAAATAAAACCGATTAGGATGCATGTGTCTGCAGCCGTCGGAATCTTCTTTGTCACTCCGGCTGGAGTGGCAGTGATCGAGCCAGTGAAGCTCGCGTCTGAATCGAAGCTTGCTAAAAAAGGTCGATTTGCTCGGGCTTTCTACTTTTTTGGTTTTTATCCTTCTCTTTTTTTTGTGGCCGCCGAAGCGGGGATCTTTTCTTTCGCGGCTGCTTTTTTTGAAGTTCCGTTGGGACTATCTGCCTGTAGAGAGATGACTCCCTCTTAAAAAAACCTTCGGTGTGGAAAGAGTCTTCAAGATCGAAGTGCGCGAAGTCAATGTGATGACAGAGTTCGTGGAGTACGGTCCGTATGAACGACTTGAAGGCGACCACCTGTCCCTGCACGGCGGTTTTCATCCAGACGGTAAGTAGGGGAGTCTCACCCTCCGTCCACTCGTAAAGGCCGTGCAGTTCCTCGGCTTCATTTGACGGGCGCCTCGTGCTGATCTTTACAATGAGGCGTTCTATGGCCAGGTCCTCGCAAACCAGTCGGCAGATCTCGGAGGCGTGTCTTGCTACGTCGCGTCGCCTGTTACCTTCGAGTGATCTCTTGAGTCTTATTGTCGCGGGGTGTATATCGCTTGGGTTCTTGATGTGAATGCTCTCTATGGCATCGCTCTTCCTGTAGATCCTTTTATTGGCCGCGCTCAGATTATCGTAGTATGGAAATGGCATATTTCGCCTTTACGAATATTAATTGTTCGATCATCTTTCACTGAATATACCGCCGCAGGTATTATAGGAAAATAAAATATTCTGGTGACATCTACTGGATCAGCTCCGATTTTGTTGATCGTCTCAAGTCCGGCTCTGAGTGAGTGATTCAATTGCACGATAAGTACACCGACTGGTCTTAACCTGAAGTAGCTGCAAGGATTTTTATCACCGCATCCGGAGCGGAGATGCCAGGGCGTTCTCGGGCCTTGTGTCCATATGGGAGAGTCCCCCGCTCCTGTGGCGCCGCAACTTTTCGGTCGGCGGCTCGTATCTTATCTATAACATTCAACAAGGGAGAACCTTATGTCACTTCGCAATTGCTTATGCAGACTCTCTATTTTCATGGCAGCATTGATATTTATTGCCGGGCAGGGGATATCGGAAACAAAGCCAGGTCTGAACACGAACGACACGATGGGTACGCTCGTGACAGCGGACTGGCTGAGTCGACATCTTGATGATCCGGATCTGGTCATACTCGACTGCACTGTACGCATCGTGCCCAAAGAAGGTGGCGGGATGGATGCGATGAGCGGTCGGGGCGATTACGAGAAAGGCCATATTCCGTCCGCGCAATTCGCCGATCTTATGGGAGACCTTTCCGATGTTGACAGCCCGATGAGCTACACTCTGCCGACTCCGGAGCAGTTCTGTGCCGCCATGGGTGCGCTGGGTGTCGGCGACGATTCCCGGGTTGTCCTGTACGACAGTTACGGCTCGGTATGGGCCGCGCGTGTCTGGTGGATGTTGAGGTGGGCAGGATTCGACAATGCCGCATTGCTCGATGGTGGCTTTAGGGCCTGGACCGCCGGGGGCAGGCCGCTGTCTACCGAGGTGGTCAAACCTCAGATGAAAATGCTCACAGCTGATCCACGGCCGGCCTTGATCGCCGATCGGGACGAGGTGTTCGCTGCGATCGAAGACGACGCGGTCTCACTGATAGATGCGATGCACAAGCCTCACTTCACGGGGCAGATGGTCATGTACGGCCGACCCGGACATATTCCGGGCGCTGTTAACATCCCCGCAATGTCGTTGCTCGATGAAACAGGCAATTACCAGTCGCATGATGATCTTGCCACGATGCATGAGGGCGACCGCGAAGGGCGTGTCATCACCTATTGCGGTGCGGGAATCGCGGCATCATCTAATGCCTTTATCCTGCTGCGTCTCGGCTTCACCGATGTAGCCGTGTACATGGCCTCACTTCAGGAATGGGCCGCCGATGCTGCCAACCCGCTTGTAGTCGATTGACACGGACTGCATGCAAGATTTCTACCGCCACTTGTGGCGGGGCTTTCGTTTGATCTCACGTACTGCTTTTTCAGGATCTCTTTGCTTTCTCATGGTACACTCCTTTGGTATTCTTAGTTAACCAGAAGTGTCCATTAATTTAATTCTTGAAACTGTCTCACTTCAGCTGGCAGGATACATATTATAAGGCTTAAAAAGCGTAAAAAATAACACAAATATTTACTAGAAAACGACATAAGGTGCTGATATATAGAAGGTAATAGCGCGTAAAATAAAGTTTACCTAAATATATGTTGATATCTAATTAACGTTAATATACGTTTCGAGTGTGTTCTAAATAAACGGCTTTTCAATTTATTAAATCAAATGAAGGGGGAGGCATGAATCCACGTAGTGCGTCATCGTGTATTGTGGTTCTTGCGATTCTGATGGTGCTGACGCTTGGCACATTTTCAGCTGTCGTCCACGCATACGACACTGCAACTGGCACAAAACCTGAGCTCCAGGCGAAGCAGACCTTAAGTAGTAGTACTAAAGCCGTTTCGCTTTTTGAAGTAGTGAGGGACGGTAGCGACCGGTATGCCGATATTTCAGACATACTTGAGGATTTATTCAGTATTTCGTCTGACGAATTGTCTGGTTTGGATGACGATGTAAACCAGATAGTAATAGGGGATGTCTCAGATCTTACGATAGCGAATCTTGCAGCTCTGCTCTGTGTAAACACTGTCGATCTGGGGGAAGAAGGATACGTCATTGTTTCGAAGGAAAACCCGAGATCCACTAATGGATCATGGATAGTACTGATAGTTGCTGCTTCTGGTTGCTCAGATGGAGTACTCAATGGTATCTATACTTTTATTGATCTGGTCGAGGATAGTGGTCCAAGTGTCATCGGGGACCATTATATAAGAGATTATCCGGACAGTCCGTTCAGGGCTGTATTTCACTGGATTCCAAGAGTCGAGGACTCCGGTTCCTCCTGGGTGACTGAAAGAGTAGACAGCCTTGAGAAACTCGAAGGAAAAGGGTGTAATGCGATTCACCTGGGTGCCGCGGATTTCTGGGAAATGGATAGCACTCACTATAATGGTCTGACAGCTGATGGACTTCATGGCCGCTGGATCAATGAATTTGCATACAATTGCAGACAACAGAATCTTGAACCGATCCCACAACTTTGGGCAGCACCTTACAGAGTCAGGATCTGGCACCCTCTATGGAGAGAGGGTGAGTTTATCGAGGATGAGGTGTTCAATATTGAATACGATACTGGAGAAGAAAAATATTTTCTTGAACCTGCGATCACTCCCTTTGACAACGCAGCCTACGACATGGATTTTTCAACCTGGACCTCCTGGTCGAGCAACTGGAATCAGCCGACGGGATGGACGCTGAACTCCACAAATGGATACCTCAGTTATTCCGGCAACACATTCGTAGGTCCCAGTCAGACATTTGATGCTTCGGAATTCAGTCCAGGGAGTTTCTATGTCCTCGAAACGAAAGTTTCTGACGTCTCTACGGTCGAGGACGGTGCTATACCGATGGTGTATGTGATGGTTCACCTTGGGGAACCATACAACGATTGGATAACCATCTTTTTTGAAGTGATAGCCGATTGTGAAGGTGAAGCGACCCGGGATTATTTTTTCTGGACGCCTCCGACTTTTTCCGGAAAACCTTCGGATTACCCGACTAACGATTATGAGGATTTTCCACTCTGGGACTATATTGATCAGGTCTCGATTAAAATTTACACTCAGCCGGGCCCGAGTACATGTTCGATGAATCTTCACAGTTTTTTTCTTGAACGAAGAGCCAGTGCACTCAGGAACGTCATGATCGACGAAGGCAACGGCCTGGATGTTGAGATAAAGGACGAGCTGAGATCGACCTGCTCCACGGGTGACTATAGCATCATCGAACCGGACACCCTCTTTTCTTACAGGATGCTCACGCACAGGTATAACGTTCAGGACGACCTTGTCAACAACCTCACACGCATCGAATGGACAGCTCAGGATATTCCCGATTCAGTTTTCGTCAGCTACACTGCAGGTGTACCGCATGACTGGACGGGTGAGGGCCAGATGACGACCTATTGTTTGAGAAATGAGGAATACCTCGAGTATATGGAAGATGTGCTGGAGACCTATTACAAGTCGTATACGGTGGATGTAAACGGAGTGATTTCCTACGCCTTGAACCCGAAGTATATCGATGTGCGTCTGGACGAAGTGAGAGGTACAAACCGTTGTGGCAGGTGTGAGGGATACGGTTGCAGTAACGGTGAGCATTTCACTGAATATCTCAACGAACTGAGGAGTATGCTCGCCGGCTTGGTATCTCAGTACCCCGCGGCAGCGGAGACGAAATTCATTGTATCGGCGAACATGCTCAGTCCCTGGCGAAATGGGGACAATCCCGCGTATCAATTCCAGTATGGTGGTCCATGGGGTGCAATGGAATCTGATGTCCTCGCCGACCTTAATACTCCAGGATGTGACCTGATCTTCACTATGACTCATGTGGATGAGTCTGAAGATGCCAGGGACGCAGGCTGGCCTCAGAGTGCCGGAGCACTAGGACAGGACAACCTCTATGTCGTTGGAGGTATGTCGTATGAAACTGGAGCGGATCCTGATTTTCCTGAAGATTGGGCGGTGAACAGCACCTGGTATGCGGATGATGCCATGGGTTTCACTTCGTTGGGATATAACGAGAACCACTACGATTCCGAATATCGATTGATCGACTATGCATGGAAGAAGTATGCAAATCCTGACGCAACACTGCAGGCTCACATAAATACCTATACCTTTGTCACTGATGAGACTGTTGGAAGGACCGTCGAGATAGACGAAGGGGAGACAGTCGTCTTTAAACCTTTCGGTACGGTTGAGATGCGCGATGAAGATACTGACCACTACCAGATTACTGCTGCGACGATGGATTGGGACGAAATGCTCCCTCCCAGTGTTTCTAGTATCCTTAACTCAGGGAGTATCTCGCATACGTTTAACGCGGATGGGACATTCGATGTGGAACTGGAAGTCGAAGCGCAGCCAAATGGGAGTGGGACACCGATTACTGCAACAGCGACAATAACTGTAGAAGTCGAGGATTCTGACCCCGACCCACCGTCTCCCGGTGGTAAGGACAACCCCTTCCAGACAGTTCAGACTCCGATTCCAGAAGCTTACGCTTTACATCAGAATAGTCCAAATCCGTTCAACCCGATAACGAAGATCACCTTTGACCTTCCTGTGCAATCGATGGTCAGCCTGTCGATTTACAACGTAAAAGGTGAAATTGTAAGGACCCTCGTTAATGAACAGTTGCCGGCTGGATACAAGAAAGTTGCATGGAATGGAAAGGACAACAACGGGTCGACGATGGCTTCCGGAGTCTATTTTTACAGGATAGTGACGGAGGGATTGGTCGCAACGAAGAAAATGATTCTTCTTCGCTAAATTTTGTGAGAGTTATACACATTGTTCTATTGAAGCAGCGCCCCACTATCGGGGCGCTGCTTATGTGGTCGAACTGTCTGAGGGAATATATGCGCGAGTGTTTGATGGAAGATACAAAATGCGGATTCCTCGGTCGATTTGACAGGATTGTCTTGAAATCCTGAATGCTTATCGAATAGTATCCATTTGTCTTTATCGAAAGATGACTCTATGCAACAAGACGATTATCTGAATCTAAAGAATCGTCCTTCCCGAGCACTTGTCGGCATTTGGATACCTGCCCTTTTCATGATCGCTGTTCTGATCGTGGCCTCCTTCCATGATTCGTTCGAAGAGTGGGATGGAGTGATGCAATATTTTGCAGGGAAGGAATTGCTTTCCGGAGAAGGCTATACTGGATGGCCGTCGCATTTCTGGCCGCCCCTGTATTCGCTCCTGACAGGTCTGTTTTCACTGGTGCTATCAGGATTCCAGGCGGCAAAAACAGTTTCTATTCTGGCAGGGGTGCTCTCGCTGTATTTTGCGTACCGTTTTGCGCTGGAGTTGTCAGGGAGCGAAAAGATCGGACTGCTTACCCAGGCCTTTCTTTTTCTTAATCCGATATTCTTCCTATCCGCGATTCAGGCGGAAAACCATATGCTCGACACTATGTTCTTTATATGCAGCCTCTTCCTGCTGATGAAGATCCTTCGTGGTGATGGCGCAAGCATCAGGCAATTTGTCATCCTTGGTATTATCATCGGCCTCGCCGCGCTGTCCCGCTACACGAGCTACTCACTGGTCCCTGTTGTGATCCTCACTACTCTGATAATATTCAGGATGAGAGCGCTCCGGTATGTGCTGGCATTCTCAGCCGGGTTTATTGTCATATCCCTGCCATGGTGGGTGTACAACGCATATGTCAACGGGTCACCCTTTCATACATGGCAATATCTGAATATCGGTTCGAGATTATTTCCTGACAGAAATGTCTGGTGGTGGAGCAAGCAGGCTGAATTCAATGGCATAATGGAAATCGTTTTGAAGTTCCCGTCCGTCTACTTGAAGAATATCTTCAAGAATCTTCTGCTCAGCAATATTGTCATCCTGGATTGTGTTGGAATCCTGACTCCGCTGATGCTGCCTGCCGTTTTTGACAGTTTTCTGACTATGAGAATGAGAGTATGGGCGCCTCTGTTCGGCGTCTTTTTGACTTTTACCGCTCTGGTCTGTCAGGCCTTCGTCTTCGAGCAGGTATATTTAAGCTGGAGTATCGTCCTTACGGTCTTGTGCGTCATGTTTCTTGCGAAATATGTCGCCCTGTCCGGCCAGAAGTATGGATTTATTAATAAATACAACATCGGAAAAATCCTGATCGTCGTCTTGTTTCTGGGGGCAGCGTTCATTACGTCTCGCAGGTTGATGAATTACTTGAGATCTGATGAATACGACTCTGGCCAACTGGCTGACGTTTCAGCAATAAGTCAGGTCCTTCGAGAGCATGATCAGGAGATCTCGACGAAGTACATAATGGCGACTCATCCGTCCAGAGCCTACTACGCAGGATCTTTTTACCTTATGGCACCGTTGTATTATGAGGGGTCGCTGGAAGACCTTGTGCGATATGAAGGCCTATCGGGAAAAGTGAGAGAATATGCACCCAGATATCCATTATCCACCGAATCATCAGGAATAGAGGCCGATTACCTGGTCTATGACACTGCCCTCAAGGCGGTACTGCCGCAGTTCGCTTTTCTTCTTGAGAAGGATTCGAAAGATGTGCCGGCGAATTTCATCCTTCTCTATCTTTCTAAAGAAGCCGCTGTATATGAGATATTGAAGTAGATCGACACCTTCCGCCAGTGCGGATAGTCACATCTTCTCGATAGTGACCGTTCCAAGCACCATGACCCAGTACGTATAGTTTTGGGTGTCGTCTATCTCGAGGATACCGTCATCAAACACGGCGTTCTGTAGGAGTACCAGACCTAGCGAGACACTTCAGAGTATATATACTTGAGGAGGTCTCATAATGAAGAAAGAGATACGAGATTATTTGAATCTGCAGAGAAAGCTGGCCACATGGGAGGAGTTCTACAACTTCAATCGACCGCATGGAGCACATAAAGGAAAAACACCTTATGAGGCACTAAGGAGTATGTTAGAATAATTCATCAATGTGTCTCACTAGCATGACAATATTACACTCGCTAGCCTTCCAGCCTGGCTGTACAGGACGGTGCGCATCACCAACCATTGTCAGTAAATGAATGCAAGTTTGTGACTTGATGTGCCTTCAAACCAAGCACAAAACTGCTGATGTCTCTTGAATAGCGGACGTCGTTCCTGTATAGTGC
>JAHOYU010000019.1 GCA_019038625.1 Candidatus Latescibacterota bacterium
ATGGTGATCTCAGAGCTTCGCTGGAAATGGCGATATACAGAGAGATAGGTGCGAGGGATTTTTACAGGTTTATAGCTGAAACTATAACCAATCCCGAGGGTGTCAAGAGATTCAGCCAACTCTCGAAGGATGAGGAAGGCCACAGGACTACTCTCGAATCCTGGTATCAAAAACTGTTCGACAAGGAGTTCGAGCCCGATAGCGGGAAGTTACTTGAATCGGAGATAAGGGGTTTCAAGGTCGAAGAGCGGACGAGCGCAATTGAAGCTCTCGATATCGCTATTGAGGCAGAATCGAGAGCGGCCGAATTTTACGGGCAACAGGCCGGGATTACTTCGCATGACGAGGTAAAGAAAATGTTTCTCGACCTGGCCGAAATGGAGACAGGACATTACAACCTTCTTGTAGCTGAAAGAAATCAGCTCATTGGAGGTTTTTACTGGTTTGATATGGATTCTTCCGGATTCATGGAGGAATGAGAAGGATCCCTGATGGTGTAGACTTCAAACAGGGGGGGCAAGAGAGATGAAGAAGTACAGATGCACGATCTGCAGTTACATATACGACCCGGAGATCGGTGATCCCGACGCAGGCATAGAATCTGGAACGAGTTTTGAGGACCTGCCCGAAAACTGGGTCTGCCCTGAGTGTGGTGTTGGCAAGGATATGTTCGAGGAAGCCTGATTTTCACAATAATATAAAGGACTGCTGACTCATTCAGCAGTTTAGGAGAGGGAGATTTCAATGGGAATCAGTTTTAATGCAGATGAAGTGTTCGAGATGGGTATGGATGTAGAGAAAAATGGCGAGGCTTATTACATTAAGGCAGCCGAACTGGCGACTGACGCTGAAGTAAAGAAGGTATTTGAGTATCTCGCCGGCGAGGAGAACAATCACTGGGAGATCTTCAAGAAGATGCGCGAGGAGCTTGGTGGGGAGACGACTTCACCGACTGTTATCGATTCAGAGGGGCTGAACAACCTTTACCTCGAGGCCCTGGTCAAATCAAGGCTGTTCTCTAATGTGAGAGAGGCTGAAAAGGTAGCCGAAGATGCAGCTGACCCGATCAGCGCCCTGAACGCCGCGTTGACCTTTGAGAAAGATACGATACTGTTTTTTTCCGGTATGAAAGCTCTTACAAGAGAAGACCTCGGCGCCAAAAAGATAGATATGCTGATCGAGGAAGAGCAGAAGCATATAATCAGGATATCAGCAGAGATAAAGAAATTCAGAGAGAGGTCATAGCTGAAAGAGGAGATTTACTTCGGCACGATTTTAGGGAGGTGTCTGTTTTCAACTGTACACCTGATTATTGTGGATGTGAGAGTTTTCAGGATTACGATGGAGCCGCCGCGACAACCGGCGGCTTTTCCATATTAATCATTGAAATTATTCCCATTTCCCTTTACAAATCGTACTAACCGACGTATAATTATTATAAGATTGTAATGATTATAATCTTATAATGATATTAAGTGTGATAGGCGGGAGACACCATGAAAAGGCAGATAATAAAGATCGATGATGAGAAGTGTAACGGTTGCGGATTATGTATACCGGATTGTCCGGAGGGAGCCCTTCTGCTGATAGACGGAAAGGCGAGGCTTGTGAGCGACCTGTTTTGTGACGGGCTCGGAGCATGCATAGGCACATGCCCGGAGGGGGCTATCTCGGTCGAGGAGAGGGAGGCAGAGCCATACGACGAGCGAAAGGTGATGGATAACATCATCGACCATGGAATGAATACTATCGTAGCTCATCTCAAGCATCTGGACGACCACGGAGAGACCGGTTTTCTCAAGACCGCTCTGGAATATCTTGGAGAAAAGGGAATCGAAGTGCCGGGATTTGGAGGGGAGAGCGAACCGGAGGTGGCTGGAGAAGCAGCCGCGCCGCCGGGAGGGGGCTGTTCAGGATGCCTTGGGACGATGGCGATCGATATGCGTGAGGATGAAAAGACTTCGGAGAACGCTTCCATCGGCAATCAGGAGATCGAGTCCGAGCTTCGGCAGTGGCCTGTGCAGCTTAAACTTCTCAACCCAGGGGCTTCCTATTTTGATGATGCCGATCTTCTCGTCGCGGCAGATTGTTCGCCCTTCGCCTACGCGGATTTTCACAGGAAATTCGTGAAGGGGAAAATAGTGATCATGTTCTGCCCCAAGCTGGATCACGGGCTTGAGGAATATATAGATAAGCTGGCAGTTATCTTTTCTACTCACAAGATACCGTCAATAACGATCCTGAAGATGGAAGTGCCGTGCTGCGGTGGTGTGGGCGTGATCATCAGAAAGGCCATGGAGAAAGCCGGGGTCGATATCGATCTGAAGGAGATCACTGTATCTGTCGGAGGAAAGATATTATGACATCGAGGAAAAGATAATATGGCAGATGAAGGTAATAACATAAGATGGGACGTGGAGCTTGACTGTGTGGGGTTGTATTGTCCCATACCGGTAGCAAGTACCCGTGAAGAGATGGATGAACTGGAAGAAGGGCAGATATTGAAAGTGATGGCTGACGATCCAGCCGCAGAGGAAGATATAACGAGGTGGGCCAGGAGGACGGGAAACAACCTTCTAAGCCTGGAGAAGGAAGGCCTCGTAATGACATTCCTGATACGAAAGGGGAATCAGGATGAGTAAGAAAAAGGATAAGATCCTTTATGTCCAGACCAGCGGTGTAGATACTCCCGAACGGCTCTATTCGCCTTTTATTCTCGGGATGTCGGCTACCGCGATGGGCGTGGAAGCTTCGATCTTCTTCATGATAAAGGGAGTGACTGTAGTAAAGAACGGAGAGGCGGAGAAGGTAAAGATGGGAACCTTTCCCGATCTGAAATCGATAATCGACCAGGCGGTAAGTGCCGGCGTAAAGCTCTATGTCTGCGAACAGAGTACTCAACTGTTTGGGATGGCCAGGGGCGATTTCATCCCGGAAGCAAAGATAGTGGGGGCCGCGACTCTCACAGATCTTTCGCTTGATGCGGATGTCGTGATGACGTTGTAGGAAGTGAGGCTGAGATGAAAAATATATACATGGATCACCAGGCAGCTATGCCGGTCGACGAGCGAGTGATAGAATTTGCCTCGCAGTTTCTGACAGGTAATTTCACGAACCCTTCTTCCCAGTATTCGCTCGGGCTCGAGGCGAGCGAAGCCGTGGAAAAGGCAAGAGAGAAAATCGCCAGCCTGATAAATGCAGAATCTTCGAAAAATATCATTTTCACTGGAAGCGCTACGGAAGCCAGCAATCTTGCCATACGCGGCGCCGCGTACAGGAATGCGGACAAGATGGGCAGAAAAGTCGTAGCCAGTGAGATCGAACACATGTCGGTACTCAATCCGGTGAAGGAATTGGGAAAGAATGGTTTCGAGACGAAACTGGTCCCGGTGGATGAATTTGGGATAATAGATCTGGAAAAGCTGGATGAGATTGTTGATGACGGGACAGTGTTGACTTCGGTCATGCTGGCCAATAACGAGATCGGCACGATAGAGCCGGTGAGAGAGATCAGCGAAATAGTCCACACCAATGGATCTCTGTTGCATGTGGATGCGGTGGCTGCCGCGGGCCGGATACCGATAGATGTGCGGGCTGACGGGATAGATCTTCTTACCCTTTCTTCGAACGATCTCTATGGACCGAGGGGCGCGGGAGCGCTTTATGTCAAAAAGGGTGTAAAGCTCCAGTCAGTGATGCCGGGGGGGGGACAGGAGAAAGGTCTCAGGTCCGGCTCGGAGGATGTCTTTGCGATTGTGGGAATGGGTGAAGCGGCGAAAATAGCAGCTGAAGAGATGCAGAACGAAAGCGCCAGGCTTATGAAGATAAGAGACGGATTGATCGCGGGGCTGCTCAAGGTCGAGCAGACATATCTCACGGGCCACCCCGTGAACAGGCTGCCCCATCATGTCAGCGTGAGATTCACTGCGATCGAGGGAGAGGGAATACTCCTGTGGCTGGACAAAGCCGGCATACAGGTGTCTACAGGTTCTGCCTGTTCCTCGCAGACCCTTCAGGCTTCACATGTCCTTCTCGCGACGGGGCTGCAGCACGAGGATGTCCATGGTTCCGTTGTGATGACGCTGGGGCGTTCGAGTAGCGCCGATGATATAGATTATGTGGTAAAGACCGCTACTGATACAGTCGACAGGTTGAGACAGATGTCTCCGGTATGGAGTGGAAGAAAATGACTGCTTCGCCAGAAGAAGATCTGTCGGGTCTGCGTACGCGGCGTTCTCTGGCATTCATCCTGACAGTGAGCATCTTGATAGTTCCCTGCTGGAATGCCTCGGCGAGGAACGCCGTATTGCATACCGATCATAACATCGCTGAAGAAGATCTATCCTTCGATCCCGAAGGCGATATCGATGATTACATTCTCTTTGCCCTGAAGAACAATCCCGGAATCAATGCCGCGTATTATTCCTGGAAGGCAGAGCTTGCCAGGGCCGGTGAAGTCTCCTGGCTGCCGGACCCGGTGCTGACATTCGGATATTTTATCGAGAGCATCGAAACGAGGGTCGGTCCACAGGTATACCGAATCGGTATCCGTCAATCTTTTCCATGGTTCGGGACACTGGGAGCGAAAAAAGAAGCGGCGCTGGAAAGTGCCGGAGCCTCCTGGCAATCTTTCATGTCTGAAAGGTCCCGGATCGTCTTTGGTATCAGGAGCGCATATATCGATTATTACGTCGCCGGAGCCCGTGCAGAGATCATCAAAGAGGAAATGGAGCTTCTGGAAGTATATGAGTCCGTGGTCATGGCCGGATACAGGTCGGGCAGATCAGCATACGGAGATCTTATCCGCGTTCAGGTCGAACTGGCCGGACTCGAGGAGCGGGCAGCTTCCCTTGGAGACAGGAAAGATACGGCGGGAGCGAGGCTTGGAGCTGTATTGGGACTGCCTGATCCGGTAGATCTTCCGGTTCCTGATGGGCTACCCGAATTCGAGCCGATACCTGAATGGGAAAAATTGAAATACAATGTGATTGAAAACAATCCCGATCTGAGGGCAGTAGAACACATGATCGAAAGGGAGCTCGCTACGGAAAGGGTAGCGCGCAAGAGTTACTGGCCCGACATAACGATCGGTTTTGACTATATACAGACTGATGAGGCGGCCGATCCGATGATGGTCGGCAGTGGGAAAGATCCGTGGGGGGTCAATTTGAGCCTTTCCCTTCCTGTCTGGTTTGGAAGGAGTGGCGCCATGGTCCGCAGAGCGTCGGCGAGCGCCGAGATGAACAGGTACAGGAAAAGGGATAAGGAAAACAAGATCATCGTTGCCGCCAGAGCAGCCTTTAACTCCTGGCGCGAGAATAAAAGAAAGGAAACTCTTTTCAGGAATGGCCTCGTGCCGAGGACGGAGCAGCTTCTCGAAGCGTCCTACTCGGCATACGAAGCGGGAAACGCGGATTTTATTGATGTCATCGTCTCACAGCGTCAGCTCCTCGATTACCGGTTGAAGTTGATCGATGCTGCCGCCATGAAAGCGAAGAAGATCGCGGAACTCGAGTATCTCTCGGGATCTGACGGTCCAGGAAATGGAATTGACCGGCGATGAACGCCGGACATGAAAGGAGAAAGCCATGAAAGTAATAAGCAGAATCCTGTTCGCGGTATTGATAGTAGCCTTTTCCGTAAGCGGCCTCTATGCGGAGAAGGATGAGTCCGCAGGGAAAGTAGTCGTTCCGGATGGATATAAACTGCAGACTACCTGCCCGGTGATGGGTGGGGAGATCGATTCGACGATATATTCTGACATGTACGGACAGAGGGTGTACTTCTGCTGTGCTATGTGTGTCGACAAGTTCAATGCTGATCCCGGAAAATACTTTGTAAAAGCGGCAAAGGAAAAGGTCCTTTTTCAGAATATGCAGGAGTTGTGTCCAGTGTCGGGACACCCGGTCAGCAAGGATCATTTCAGATATCATAATGGTATGGGACTCTTTTTCTGCAGTGACAAGTGTGCTGAAAAATTCGATAAGGCACCGGAAGAAGTTCTGAAAAAGATAAAGGACGGCGTAAAGAAAGCTGAAAAGAAACACGAACACAGTCATGACGGAGAATCCCACGATCACAAGCATTGAGTGTTCGGTCGATAGAGGAAGGAAAGCGATATGATGCGCGCAGTTGCGGACTGGATCCGTAAGGGACAGATGAAAGGGAGATTCTTTCCGGCAGTCGTCCTGATTATTCTGACTGTCTTTCTCGTTCCGGCGTGTGGAGGGAATGGGGATGGCGGCGAATCTTCAATGGAAGTAATGGCGGGACACGATCATGGTGTACACGCTTCCGGGGATGGGTCTGCCGCGGTGAAACAGGAAGAACAATTATGGACCTGTTCCATGCATCCCGACATCAAACTAAAAGAGCCCGGCAAATGCCCCATCTGCTTCATGGATCTGATCCCGGTCGAGTCTGGCGGTGAAGATGAAAGCCTGGATCGAAGCCAGCTCAGGTTGACGGAATCCGCGGCGGCTCTCGCCTCGATCGAGACAGCTCCCGTTCGGCGTGGAAAGGCCTCGGCGAAAATAAGGTTGTTCGGTACGGTGGTCCTTAACGAGACGAGCGTGGAAAGGATAACTGCCAGAGTGCCAGGGCGTCTCGACATCCTTTTCGTTGATTATGTCGGTGCCATAGTCAATGAGGGGGAGAAGCTGGTCGAGATATATTCCCCCGGGCTCATCAGTGCCCAGGAAGAGTTGATACAGGCATTGAAGGCCGCGGATGGGAAAGAAAAAAGTGGCAGCAATGTGCTGGAAAAGGCCAGGATCAGGACACTCGGCGCGGCGCGCGAAAAACTGCGGCTCTATGGATTGACACCGGAGCAGATCGGCAAGATCGAGAAGAGAGGAAAGGCCAGCGACCGACTGGTGATCCATTCGCCCACCACAGGCACGGTCGTGACGAAAGACGCGGTAGAGGGGATGTATGTCAATACAGGCACAGTGATCTATACGGTTGCTGACCTGTCCAGTGTCTGGGTCTCGTTCAGAGCGTATCAGTCCGACATCGCGTGGCTGAGACAGGGACAGCGGGTGGAATTCGAGTCTGAATCGATTCCAGGCGAGTTGTTCGAAGGGGAGATAATCTTCATAGATCCGGTCCTCGATGGGAGGACCAGGACTGCCGGAATAAGGGTGGAAGCGGATAACCCCGAAGGAAGATTGAAGCCGGACATGTTTGTCTCAGGAACGGTCCACGCCGCACTGGATGGGGCCGGAAAAGTGGCTCATTCGCACGATGCCGGCGAACTGCCTCTGCTCATAAACGCTTCGGCGCCTCTTGTGACAGGTACACGGGCCGTTGTCTACGTGAGACTGGACGGAGAGGGAGATCCGGTATTCGAGGGAAGGGAGATCGAACTCGGTCCCAGGGCAGGCGATCAGTATGTCGTCAGGTCAGGACTTTCCGAAGGTGAACAGGTAGTTGTAAATGGTGCGTTCAAGATCGACAGTGAACTCCAGATCCGTGCACGGCCGAGCATGATGAGTCCCTCGACCGACCTTGCACCTGGCTCTCCAACCATGGATGTGTTGTCGAAGCTGACTCCGGTCTACGAGGCATATTTCGCCGTGCAGATGGCTCTGGCGGGCGACGACCTTGAAGAGGCGCGGAAGGCCGATTCGGTCCTTTCGGAAAGAGTCGGCAAAGTGGGTCCTGCCGGTTTCAGCGGTTCTTTCGCGGACGATTGGAAGAGGTTGTCAAAGGAGATATCGGCGAGCGCGACAAGGTGCGGCGCCGCAAAGGACATAGCCATTTGCAGGAAAGAATTCGATGGATTGTCGCAGTCGATGATAGAGATGCATGGGATATTCGGGCACGCGGGAATCGAGCCATATTTTCTTACATTCTGTCCGATGGCCAATGACAATAAGGGTGCATTCTGGATCCAGGAAGTGGATACGGTCTATAATTCCCATTATGGTTCGGTGATGCTCAGATGTGGTGAGATAAGAGAAAGACTCGAACCCCGAGGGAATTGAACCTGGAAGAGTGATCAGTTATGAACAATGAGGGAGAAGGCCCGGAGGGACAGTCGTTCCTTAACGGGATCATCTATTATTTTCTCAGTAACAAGCTGGTCGTGGCTATCGCCGTGATATTCATCATAGCCTGGGGAATCATGTCGGCCCCATTCGATTGGAATTCGGGTCGCCTTCCAGGGAATCCGGTCTCTGTCGACGCCATTCCTGATATCGGCGAAAACCAGCAGATAGTCTTTACTGAGTGGATGGGAAGATCCCCCCAGGATATCGAGGACCAGATCACCTATCCGCTTACCGTTTCGCTCCTCGGAATAAAGGGAGTCAGGACGGTCAGGAGTTATTCCTTCTTCGGGTTCTCCACCATATACCTGATCTTTGAGGAGTCCGAGGGGTTTTACGATTCGCGTTCCCGGATCATCGAGAAGCTCAACGCCCTTCCCACCGGGCTGCTGCCCGAGGGAGCAAGCCCCGCGCTCGGTCCAGACGCGACCGCGCTTGGGCAGGTATTCTGGTACACACTTGAAGGATATGGAGAGGATGGCCGGCCGGCAGGAGGCTGGGATCTCGACGAATTGAGATCCATTCAGGACTGGACTGTCCGATACGCGCTGATGTCCGCGGGGGGTGTCTCGGAAGTGGCATCGATCGGAGGACATGTAAGAGAGTACCAGGTCGATGTCGATCCCGACGCTCTCACAGCCTACGGCATCAGCCTGTCCGAGGTGTTCAATGCCGTCAGGATGTCGAATATAGATGTCGGGGCGGGAAACATGGAGATAAACAAGGTCGAGTATATTGTTCGTGGGATCGGTTTCGTGAACGACGCGTCCGATATCGGGGAAAGTGTTATAAAGGATTATGAAAACTCGCCTGTGAGGGTGAAAGATGTGGCGAACGTGACTCTGGGCCCCTCGATGCGCAGAGGCGCTCTGGACAAGGGTGGCGCGGAGGCGGTCGGAGGTGTGGTCGTCGTCCGCTACGGCGAAAACCCGCTTGAAGTGATCAAGAATGTAAAATCAAAGATCGCAGAGATCTCCAGAGGACTCCCCCGGAAAGTCCTTTCTGACGGTACGGTATCGCAGGTACGGATCGTTCCGTTCTACGATCGTTCGGGCCTCATATACGAGACGCTCGGTACACTCAATGTGGCGCTTGTCGACGAGATACTCGTGACGGTGATCGTAGTCCTTTTTCTGCTCATGCACATCAGGGCGGCTCTTCTCATTGCGGGTATCCTGCCCCTGACGATCCTTCTCGTATTCATCGCGATGAAGCTGTTCGGCGTGGACGCCAATATTGTGGCTCTCTCGGGTATCGCTATAGCAATCGGCACGATCGTAGATATGGGAATAGTCGTTACCGAGAACATACTGGGACGACTCCGTTCGGCCGATGCGGGGGAAAGCACGCTGAAAACCGTCTATCGTGCTACTGCCGAAGTCGCCGGCGCGGTCCTGACAGCGATATCGACGACAGTGATATCCTTCCTGCCGGTATTTACCATGCAGGGGGCCGAGGGAAAACTCTTCAAGCCTCTCGCGTACACGAAGACTTTCGCGTTGCTGGCTTCGGTCGTCGTGGCGCTCTCCATCATGCCAGCTGTCGCTCATCTGCTCTTTAAGAAAAAGAAGCGTGGATTCAATCGCGGGAGGGTAGCCGCTGCAATCTTCGTCGCCGGGATTTTTCTTGCCGCAAAGTCTTTTTTCCTGGCGGGAGTGGTCCTTATCCTGATCGCGGCATGGACGGCGTTTTCGTACAGATTGTCCCAGAGGCACAGGGACCGGGTGAAGAGGGTTGTCAATCCAGCTCTGATGATACTTGTAGCAGTCTTTCTCACGATGCACTGGCGTCCCCTCGGTTATGCGAGCCCACTCTGGAAGAATTTTATGTTTACCTTCTTTCTGCTTGGCGGCTGGCTGATGTTTTTCAGGTTCTTCAGGCGATATTACGAAGTGATACTGAGGTGGTGTCTCGGGCACCGGAAGGTTTTTCTTTCGATACCTCTTTTTCTCGTATTGTTCGGCGGGATGATCTGGCTGGGCTTTGATTCGTATACGGGTTTTCTTCCGGCAGGAATTAGATCTTCGAAGCCATTCGTCGCGATGAATCATTCCTTTCCGGGCCTGGGCAGGGAGTTCATGCCTTCGCTCGACGAGGGATCGTTCCTCTATATGCCCACAACGATGCCGCACGCATCGATAGGAGAGGCGCTCGATATACTTCACCACCAGGATAAGGCATTCAGTTCGATTCCGGAGGTCGAGTCTGTTGTCGGAAAGATCGGCAGAGTCGACAGCCCACTGGATCCGGCCCCGATATCGATGATAGAGACGGTGATCAACTATAAATCCGAATTCATATCTGGAGATGACGGCAGGCCGCTCCGGTTCAGATTCGACAGAAAATCGGATGAGTTCCTGAGAGACAATGATGGAAAACTGATTCCCGACAGTGGGGGCCAGCCTTACCGTAACTGGCGTGAGGGTATTGATTCCCCGGACGATATATGGCGGGAGATCCTTAAAGCCGGAAAGATCACAGGAACTACATCGGCGCCGAAGCTTCAGCCGATCGAGACTCGACTGGTCATGCTGCAGTCCGGAATGAGGGCTCCGATGGGTATAAAGGTCAAAGGTCCCGACCTCGAGACCATAGAAGGATTCGGATTCCAGCTTGAACTATTACTGAAGAGGATCCCGGAGGTCAATCCTGATGCCGTCGTCGCCGACAGGATCGTGGGGAAACCTTACATCGAGATAACGATAGACAGGGAGAAGGCGGCCAGATATGGACTTCATATCAGGGATATTCAGAATGTCATCGAAACTGCGGTAGGAGGCAGACGTGCGGGAACGACTGTCGAGGGCAGGGAGAGGTACCCGATAAGGGTCCGCTACAAGAGGGAACTGCGCAACACACTGGAGGCGATAGGAAGTGTTCTGGTCGATTCTCCGGGTGGAAGATCGGTGCCTCTCAGCGAACTGTCCGATATGGATTTTGTCAGGGGCCCGATGGTAATAAAGTCGGAGGATACGTTTCTCGTGGGGCATGTGATCTTCGACGGCCGCAAGGGGATGGCGGAGATGGAAGTGATCGAGGCTGTGAAGCGGGTCCTCGACTCCAGGATAGAAGCTGGTGATCTGGTTGTTCCCGATGGCGTGAGTTATTCGTTCGCCGGAACCTGGGAGAATCAGGTTCGATCGGAGAAGAAGCTGGCAGTGGTCCTGCCGCTGGCCCTGCTTCTCATATTTCTCATACTGTATTTTCAGTTCAAGGATGTTTCCGCATCGATCCTGGTATTTTCCGGGATCTTCGTGGCCTGGGCCGGCGGGTTCATCATGCTCTGGCTGTACGGGACAAGCTGGTTTATGGATTTTTCGGTATTCGGAATCGATATGCGTCAATTGTTCCAGATCCGACAGTATCATCTTTCCGTTGCCGTGTGGGTGGGGTTCCTGGCGCTTTTCGGTATTGCGAGCGACGACGGGGTCGTTATTACGACTTATCTCAGCCAGGTTTTCAAGTCCAGGCGGCCGTCGACGCCGGACGAAGTCAGGGAAGCGGTCGTACTGGCGGGAACGCGAAGGATACGCCCGGCACTGATGACGTCGGCGACTACGATACTAGCCCTTATACCAGTTCTGACGTCTACAGGCAGGGGGTCCGATATAATGGTCCCGATGGCGATCCCATCATTCGGAGGGATGACCGTCGTCATGATCACGGTATTTCTCGTCCCTGTACTCTACAGCTATCTTGCCGAGGGCAGGTTGAAGAAAGCCTCAATCCCTCGTCCTGAGGATGATTGACAGGCCCCTGCTGCTTCAATCGAAATAGTCACAATCTTAAATGTCTATTGACAGAATCATCATATAGGACTATACTAGTCTTATATAGGGCTGGTGAGGCTGGCCCGGGGATCAGTGATTGAACGCTGATAGAATAACCTGGTACAGCACGAGGATAAATCAAAAGAAAGGGGTTGTCATGTGGAAGAATAAGGGTCCGTGGGTAGCGGTGGCCATTATTGTGGTGGCCAGTGTCCTGCTTGCGACTGTTGCTTTCGCGCAGGGTGATGAAAGATCGGTCAGGAAGGGTCGGTCCTGTCGCAGTGACAGACAGGTAGCTGTCGCGGAGTGTGGTGCGACCCAGGCTCCATGTAGTGTCGCGGATAAGGGTGACTGCTGCAAATCTCTGAAAAATAAAGCTGTTTATGAACTTTGTACGCATTGCGGCCATTTAAAGGGAAGCGAGAAGTGTTGCAGCAAGGATCTTGTCAAATGCGATAAATGCGGCCTTGCAAAGGGTTCTCCCGGTTGTTGCAAGATACCCGCTGGAGTGAAAAAGGCAGGATTGTGTGGAAAGTGTGGACAGATAAAGGGAACAGACGAATGCTGCGCGAAAGATATCAAGACCTGTGGAAAATGTGGCCTCGCGAAGGGATCGCCCGGTTGCTGCAATCTACAGAGATCTCTGAGCAAGGATGACCTTTGTGGAAAGTGCGGATTTGTAAAGGGAAGTGGGGACTGCTGCCGAAAAGATATGAAGAAGTGTGGGAAATGTGGGATGGCACTTGGTTCGCCCGGCTGCTGCCTGAAGGGTGATCATGTCTGCGTTCCCGATTGCAGGGAAGATGAAGGTAAAAAAAGTAAACGTGACAAAGGATAGGATGCTCGTGGAACTACAGACCTGCAGGATTGAAAAAGAGAGAGGCTGGACAGGTAATCGAGGTTTGAGTTGAACCAGCAGGAGTTTTGTGATAACTTCGGTCCGAACCGCACGACGGACTGAAATGGAGCCTGAGTCGGCCGGCCGGTCGACTCAGGCCATTTAAATAATATGGATGTAATAAGAAGAAATACGGATTACGCGATAAGGGCGATGATCCTTGTTGGCCAGGCTGAGGAAGGTGTGCCCGTATCGACACGGAAAATTTCGGATATGGCCGATATTCCGTACCAGCTTGCCTGCAAGATCATGCAGCAACTGCAAGGTGCGGGGCTTGTAAAAAGCAAAATGGGACCTGCCGGTGGATTCATGCTGAAGCAGGACCTGTCATCGATAAATCTGCATGATATAGTGGAGGCTATCCAGGGAGCCGTATCCATGAACAAGTGCATCGGAGAGGTCCGTTTCTGCAGGCACAAGCCTCATTGCACTGTAGCAGGAAGACTGGAAGAGCTTCAGGTCCAGATCAGAGATTTTCTTGAGGATGTTTCCCTTGAAGACCTGGTCCGCGATTGCAGTTTCGGGGACGACTGCTGCTGACTCATTCGTCCCTCTGGTTTATCTCATTAAAACGATTTTCCTGGTTATAGTGGCTTTGGAGCTTTTCATAATACAGAAGTAAACTCCACTCGAAATATTCTCAGGCGTCCAGACTATTTTGTGCGTACCAGCGTCCATCTCCCGGTCGACCACACGACTGACCTCTCTTCCGGCAACATCGTATATCCGGAGATCCACATGGTCGGAGACAGGTATCGACAACACGAACAAGGTGTTGGGATTGAACGGATTGGGACTGTTGTGGAGTGCGAGCCCTGCAGTCGGAGTCTCTTCCTCTCCGGTGATTCCGTGGACCGTGACTATGCTGTAATAAGTCAACCAGTTGTGAGCGGTAACCGAAAGCAGGAGGGAATCTGTGTCGGCGGGTAGTGTTCCGGCGAGGTCTATCGAGATCGCTCCGGAAGCATCACCGACAGTCGAGGCATAACACCTTCCGTTCCACGAGATAGTGCCTCTACTGAATGGCACGTTGGTTTCGATTGGAAGGAAGGCATCGTTATTCATGATTGCATCCTCATGGGACGCGATAATATCCGTTGGGATATCTGTCCAAACGTCAATCGCCGGGTCGCCCAGAAGGTTGAGGCAGTAGAAACACCAGCGCATGACCCCTTCCTCGGCGTAGATCGGTAAAGTAAGGTAGACGGCTGTTTCGTCTTTGGATCTTGCGTGTGCCGACCCCAGTCTTGTCATGTCCTCCCCGAAGATCGCATCAACGAATTCTCTCTGGTAATGATGAGATGCTCCGTCGGTCGATCCTGGCGTATACCATCCCCATCTGGAGTTGCAGACTATCGCGAGGGCGAAATTGTCTATGCCAGTAATGTATTCAGCCAGACAGTCGTTAACTTCAAACGCGCCGAGAAGGCATCCGATAGTGTTGATTATTGGAAAGTTTGCGTTTGTACCGTCATTGAGGAAATTGCCGTTTGTGATCGTTGCGGTTCCAAGACGGAGGCCGTAATAGACATTACAATGACCAGAGTGAAGGATCAAATGTGTCCCTGCGCTAACCTGCTGGGGGACTATGTCCGGACCTGTCCAGGAGAAGATGTCCCTGTCATAAAACCTTGTGATATCGAAATCAGGAGGCAGTCCGGTCGTCGAATAGCCATGCGCCTGGCAGGTGTCGACAAGTTCGTCGAGATCATCCCCACCGTAGGTAGCCGGATCGTTGTTCAATTCCTCACCAAGAAGCAATGCTCTTCTCAGATGGGTCGCAACGGGAGTGTCCTGGTACATGGTCGATTTACGTACAAAGACAGATGCTTCGGCGATGGAGTTGACGCAGGCTCTTCCTACTGAGATCTCCGAGTAGAGGTCCTCTTCTCCGACTTCACCATACAGGTGATCCCCGTTGTTGTTCCATTTACCGTCAAGGTTGGAGAAATATATATCAGCAGGGATACGGTTATCCTCTCTGATCGTGGAAGGTACACCGTCCTCCATGTACAGAGCATCGTCCGAGCTCACTACACATCTGAATCCCCGGTAAGGGACTATGTCAGTGTCGCCGCCCATAAGAACGTATTCGATTCCGTAACTCGAATAATGAAGTTTGATGGCGTTTCGTATCTTTTCACACAGGTCGGTTCCCTTGAATTCAGTTTCGATATATTCCGTGGTAACTATGCGGGTCTTCAATCCCCTGCAGTTGTAAAAATCACTGAGTTCGACGAAAGCACCGGCGAGTGCCTGGCTGGTGATGATCATGTATTCGTACTGAAATGGAGAAGACGATGAAGTGGAAGCCATCAGTTCGACTGCACCCGGGTTGTCAACCAGCGCGGAGAGGCGCTCACATGTTTTGTGATCGTTCCGTCGCTCGACCGGGCGGATGTCGGTCGGACTGGAAGTGACCGTTTCGATTATCACGGTGACTTCAGACCAGTATCCTGCTGCCTTAGCCGCGGGTTGATATCCTACCGGCGTAAGCGTGCCGGTCGCGATGGCGTGGCCACGAAGATAATGAACAGAAAATTCCGATACTGGTGGGTGGATCCATTTGTCTGTGGAGTAGACGGCTGTATTCAAAAGAAACGGCCTGTCACTTTCCGGCAAAGGTGTCCGTCGTGAAGTAGGTACGGCCCTTTGTCTTGGCGAGAGTGATAGCGGTGTTCCAAGTACTCTCCATCCGGATTTTTCAGTCCTTACTTGTCCGATTACCTCGCCAGGGGGCAGGAGGATACGAATACCTCTGTATGGGCATGAAGGTTCGCCTGCCCTGGCGGCCTGATATGTACGAGGGAATGACAGGGTTGTAAAACCACGGGAGTCTGTTGTTGTGGCAGGCGAATCGAAACGAAATGTCGTTTTTATTTCTGAAGCAGCAGCGCATGACCCGATCACTATCAAAGTGGAAAACATGATAGAAATTGTACTTCTTAAAATGTGTACAGAAACGGTACGCTTCAAGTCCTGTTCATTCATCATATTACCCCAGACGGCTTTGGAGATATGCACTCGTGGTATTTGGCAAAGCTTCGCAAATTTGCGCTGTTTTCAAGCTTGTGGCGGACAGGTGAAGTGACAATTAAATGTAATATTCACGAGGAAAAGCCGCAATAGAAAAACTTAAGGAGATGATCAAACTGGCTCAGGAGATCTCAATTCAATCGCATCTCTGTGGTTTCTGCCCCAGATCTACCAGCTTCTCATAAGCTGGTGAGATGAAATGGGGTAGGAACTTGTACCATTTGGCCCTGTATCGTTTTAAGGTTGTCGCGGAACTTCCCTTGGTTACAAGGGCTTCGTAGCCGGCCGAGAGTATGGAACTCTTGAGATAACTCGATAATGACCAGACATAGAGGAGGTTGGCCGACCAGAATGCGTCTATGACCTTTTCTTCGCTGGTCGAGGTCGCTGCCATCAGGAACTGGCAGCCGTCCTGGCTGAGATTGAAATACTTCATGGGAGGGGAGTTCAGAGATTCGATGTAATCATGTTCGATTGAGACCCAGACTCCCGGTATCTCTATTTTTTCATAGGTGATCATAGCGATCTTGACTCCCCGCCTGGCGGTTTCTTCGATATCTTTCCTCAAAATCTTCAGGTTCTCGGGAAAAATATCCATCAGGACTATTGCTTTCGCTTCCCTGAGCATTGTCCTTGCACGCTCGTAGACCTGTTTCGGAGTCGACAACCGATATATGCCTTTGTCTGATGGGGAGTCGTTGAGGTCTTTCGTAGCGTCGAGGGCCTTCTTTGTCTCCCTGTTGAAATCACTTTCAAGACTATTGATGAATTCTTCCGGGGGAACAGCTCTGCACAGACGTTTTTCGGTGTCCTCGACAAGGATCGCGCCACGCTTCTCAAGAGAACCGAGGACCTTGTAAATAGCTCCCTTGGTCCGGTCGATGTCATTAGCGATAGCATAGCCAGTAGCTGGTGAGTTCTGGATCAGATACACATACACTTCAGCCTCTACCTGGGTGAGGCCGAGGGCAGTAAAAGCCTCGATACCTAGTTTTGTGCTAATTGCGATCCTCCATGGACTGCTATGCCAGTGGGACTGCCCGGAAGAATCAGAAACCATGACGGTGTTCTGATCACCGGACAGGCCCATAGAGTGGCCACGCACTTCTCTGGCAAATCAAAACGCAGCTTTGCGGCGGGATCGGATAGACTGGATATGAGCAGACTACTGGTTTCCGAGAGGAACAGCAGTCAGGCCCGGCTGGTACCGGATGTGTCGGCATCCAGTAAGACTTATTGGGTTGAATCAATCCAATCATGCTTTCACGCATTTTGGGCAATCATCCTTCCGAGGGTTGATTCCAAATTGGTAGTCTATAAGAAGAATAATAAACAGCCCTGATAAATCCAAGAGAAAAATAAGTATTTAATCCTGCTTCGACAAGAATCAGTATGTCAAAAACAGGGGAGAGCTACATGGAGCTCTCCCCCTGCAATCGCGCATCAATGTTTGAATGATTTGTCGGGATAATCAGGTACCGGCGGTATCTCGACGGGATTGTTTTTGATCAATTCCCTGAGGTGGGCGATCGCCGCGTCCAGTTGAGAGTCGGTACCCTTGAATGTGGCATGGGGGAGGTTGTCCACTACGATATCAGGATCCACGCCGTGGCCCTCGATGAGCCAGTCACCATCGGGGCCGTATACTCCCAGTTCGGCAGCGGACGCGATGCCCCCGTCTACGAGCCAGTTACTGAACGTAAGCCATACTTCTCCGCCCCAGGTCCTTTTGCCGATCACCTTACCCAGTCCGAGCCTGCGGAACCCTTCAGCAAATGCTTCTCCGTCTGACGCGGTGGATTCGTTACAGAGAACGACAAGATGACCTCTGAACGCGTACTGCATGTTCCAGAAC
>JAHOYU010000020.1 GCA_019038625.1 Candidatus Latescibacterota bacterium
CACTGGGCGTTACCCAGCACCCTGCCCTGTGGAGCCCGGACTTTCCTCAAGCGCACATGGCGCCTGCGACCACCCCGTCTGCTTCACCAATCACTGATTCGAGACTGATAGTGGAATATAGCACAGGTCCCGGGCGAGGTCAAAGGATTGGAATCCATCCCCCCGGATCCTGAATCTTATCAATTTCCAGGAACCGCTGATCAATCCGTATTATCCAGAGCTGTATTGGCAAGTCTGTCCGCATCCTTGTTCTCCGCTCTTGGAATATGCTGAAATGTGACACTTTCAAATACAGAAGCTTTATTTTTTGCTATGCTCGCCAGTTTTTCCAGATGAGCTTTACGGATACGGTACTCACCTGTCATCTGCCTGACAACAAGTTGGGAGTCCATTTGTATGATGACGCGTAGCGCTCCGAGTTCCCGGGCGAGATCGAGGCCAAGTATCAACCCCCTGTATTCAGCCTCATTATTTGTAGTCTCTCCAAGAAGAACAGACCTCTCCAACAAGACTTCACCTTCCATATTGAAAACAACCGCTGCAGAAGAGGCCGGCCCCGGATTTCCCCTTGCAGCACCATCAGTCTTGACAATAAGCTCCGTCAAACATCCCATGGCGGGTTTCGCAGCCTCAGTCACATCGTCCCCAATGGATTCAGCAAGTCTGGCAATCGCCTTTCGAGCCTTTTCTTCTGTCTCGAAACCCGCTACGCAGAATGACAGGGCAAGACTCTTTCCTTTTGAGAGCTCTCTCAATAGAATACTGATACTTGTCATAGGATAAGGACTCCCGCGATCAGGCCTTACTGTAGTACACAAGTATCCGGCCACAATCCTCGCATGTAATGAACTGGTCGTTCCTTCTTATTTCATGAGCCTTCTGGGGAGGTACTCTTGAAAAACATCCCTGGCATATATCTCCTGCCAGATTGGCCACACCCGAATCTCCCTTGGCCTTGAGGATGCGTTCATAGCGTCTCATGACTTTTTCCGAGAGATGAGGAAGGATCCGGATCTTTTCATCCTCTATGATCTTGAGTTTTTCGTTGTTTGCAAGGACCTCTTCAGTGAGTCCATTTTTTCTATCAAGAAGCTCGCCCTTTTCTGAATCGATCCTCGCCTTGATCCCGTCCAGCTCCTTTTCGGCTTCCACTATCTTGTCAAGGATCAGCAGGATCTGTTCTTCTTCCTTGTCCACCTGATCAATGAGATATTCTATCTCTTTACCCATCGCCCGGTATTCCTTGTTAGTCTTCAGTTTGTCCCTGTCCAGCTTCTTCTGATTGATATCCCTGTTCTGTTGTTCGATCTTTTGTGAGAGGCCTTTCCGCTCCGACTCAAGCCCGGCAATCTTATCAAGGTCTTTCTGCAGCTCTTCGTCCATCTTTGATATTTCAGTTTCCAGATCCACAATCTTTGACGGCGCTGTCTCAAGAAATTTCTTCATTGTCACTATCTCGTAATCCTTCTGTACTATCTGGATCAGAAATCCGATGTCCTCGGCCGCAGATATCATCATAAATCACCTTTCGGAAAATAAAAAATGCTTCCCCTCAGGGAAGCACCCTCATGCTCATCAAAGTCGACGCCGCGTGGCAGTATCGGCATTCATGTTTTATACATCCTCCTGGCACACCCACGCAACATACCTTTCATATTCGTCAATTGAGAAAACGAAATAACAGGTTATTGATAAATAACAAAGAGGTCAAGTGTTTTTTTATATAAAAGAGGTCAGGGCAGATCCACTGTATCGTCTCCCGACTCCGTGACTGATACTGTAACATCCCATGCGAATTCTCGTATATCCCAGTTCGACCCTCCGTCCATGGTAGACATAATGACAGAGTACTGGTAAGATTTTTCACCAACGACGATCAGCCTGCCCCGGCCAGTCACCCAGCCATTCATCATGTCCAGAAAACAGATACTCCGCAGATCCACTATCCTCTCGTCCTCAGGAGTAATGTCGGTCCACTGACTACCCCCGTCCACTGTCTTTAGAATTGTATTTCCTCCGACTGCAAAACCGGTAGACTGGTCAGTGAATTCGAATTCTCTTACTGTTGCGGGCTCCACCTGGACCTGCCAGTTACTACCTCCATCGACCGTCTTCATTACTAAACCACCACCAGCCCAGCCGGTAGACATATCCAGGAACTCTATCGTGAGGATCGTCCTCAGTATCGATGCGTTGGAACCTTCGACAGGCCACCAGTTCAGGCCCCCATCATCCGTACCGTATAATATTTCCGGGTCGGACTCGGTCCATCTGCTTCCAAGCAGATATCCACGAATTTCATCTACGATAGACATATCCCAGGCACCACGCGCAGGCACAATTGGTAACCAGTTGTTCTGCCACCCTTCACCCCCATCTTCGGTCACGAAAACTCCCTGATATCCCAGAACAAACCCTTTTGAGGAATTGAAAAACATCACATCAAAAAAATCATCATACTCGGAATAGGAGGGAAACAACTTCTGTTCCCAGGTCAATCCGCCATCGTCACTATTGTAGATACTGTTGTCTCTTCCGACAAGCCAGCCGTTCATGCTATCCAGGAAACAGATACTTTTCAAATCTTCATCGCCGGCCTTGACCGGTATCCATTCTATCCCGCCGTTGACGGTAAGAAGGATGCTACCCTCCTGCCCGGCAACCCAACCATGATCTGAATCCAGAAAGAAAATATCATTTGCGTTTAAAATGAGACTTGGTATATCCGGCCCCGGTTTGGGGGCCACGGAATTATCGTCGGAACACGAATGTATTTCGAAATAGATGAAAAGCACTAACATCAGGGCGATCAATACACTTCTTCTAAGTTGCATTTTAATCCTCATCATTGCAAAAGCTTGATATCATTCGGTTCCAGCGTAGATGTCCTTTATCACAAAATGTAATATAACCCTTTGAAACTATACAAAATAATCAGGGTCATATCTGAATCACGATGATCTGCATACCATCAATATGGAGCTACTGGATACTACAGGCAATCTTCCTGCCGAAACAGGTCAGGAAAGGTTCACGGAGCGGGGGAAAATATTCCATTTCTCCACCCAATTCCCATCATCTCCCGATTCGAGGCAGGTGACTTCAGCCGTAACAAACGGCCTGAACGGTTCGCCAGTAAGTCTGTTCCGCAGAAAAGCCATGAACGGCATATGTCCCACAAGCATAGTTCCGGGTTCAGCGTCAGCCAATTCATCGACCCATGGGTCGATATCATCGTGGGGCATCAATCCAGGGACTTCGTGAAGGCCGTTCAAAGGCAAAAGTCTCTCACCGATGATCTCCGCAGTCTGTTGCGCGCGTAGTTTTCCACTGTGGAATATCCGCCCTATCGCCACTATCGACAGGCTGGTCAGTTTTTCCGTTACTTCTATTGCTTCCTTCCACCCCTCTTCGCTCAATCCCCTGTGAGGGTCCATATGGCGCGGCATCGGGTGCGCGTGCCTGACAAGATAGATCGTTTTTTTCATTAAACCCTTTCTTCTGCGCGGACACTCCTCAGTCCGGACCTAAAAAAAGATCCACCCCACGGGGAGGCGGATCGATTTATCATTGGGCCCAACAGGATTTGAACCTGTGACCGACCGGTTATGAGCCGGGGGCTCTACCGCTGAGCTATGGGCCCTGAATCTGTTGCCCTGATTATGAAGTGGTAATCTAACATCCGGGCAATCCATGTTCAAACATTTTTTACTAAATATCGATATACCCTTTAAGTTTCCTGCTCCTGCTCGGATGCATCAGTTTCCTCAGAGCCTTTGCCTCGATCTGCCTCACCCGTTCACGGGTGACTTTGAAAATCGTGCCGACTTCCTCGAGTGTCCGCGGCGTGCCGTCTCCCAGCCCGAATCTCAACCTCACTACTTTTTCTTCTCTGGGAGTAAGCGTAGCGAGAACTCGCGCTACCTGGTCCTTGAGCATGGAATGGGCAGCTGTCTGGTCAGGAGAGGATGCCCCTGTATCCTCGATAAAATCACTAAGATTGCTGTCATCATCCTCGCCGATCGGTCTGTCAAGGGAGATAGGCTCCATACTCGCCTTCATCACACTTTTTACTTTCCCGACCGGGTATTCCAGACGCAGGGCCACCTCTTCAGGAGTCGGCTCCCTGCCAAACTCCTGGATCAGTTTCCGCTGTGTCCTCGAAACCTTATTGATCGCTTCGATCATATGTACCGGCACCCTGATGGTCCTTGCCTGATCAGCGATCGCCCTTGTGATAGCCTGTCTGATCCACCAGGTTGCATAAGTACTGAACTTGTACCCTTTGCGGTAATCGAACTTGTCGACCGCCCTCATCAGACCGCTGTTTCCCTCCTGGATAAGATCCAGGAACTCAAGTCCCCTGTTCGTGTATCTCTTGGCTATAGATATAACGAGACGGACATTAGCTTCGACCATCTCCTGCTTTGCACGCTCGGCCTTACGCTCACCGAATCTGATATCCCGAACGATCTTTGCAAGGGGGTCATACTTGACGTTCTCAGTCTTTTCAATCTTTCTGACTTCCTTCTCCAGGTTCTTCAGTTTTACGGCAAAGTCTTCAAGATTGTCTGCGCTCCATTTGATCTTCTTCTTCAGTTCTAGGTTCTTTTTACTTCGGCTCTTGACGATCTTCAGCGCCTCCGCCACTTCTTCGCCTGTCATACCTATGAACTTCTCGTATTCTGCTATCTCTTTTTTGACTTTTTCGAGCTTTCGAAGAGCACGCTTAATAATCCCGACGATTCTTTCGGTCTGAATCGGATGCAGACTGATCTTCGCGTATTCAGTCTTGAGTTTTTTATTCTTCTCTTCAAGGACCTTCACCAGCTCTGCAGAATTTTTCTTGCTTATCCTCTTTCTGAGGCTGTTCCTGATGGAAGCCGTCTCTTCTCTCAATGCTATTATCTTTTTAAAATTATTCAGATATCTCTTCTGTTCCTTCAACCCTGAATAATGAGGATGAAGCCCCCCCGTCTCCAGCTGCACGATATCTTCGAGGCGCATCTCTTCGTTCTCGAGTTTTTCGACGAAATAGCTTAGTTCCCCCGTTGTAATATCAAGACTGTAAACAGCCCATGAGACCTTGTTATTCCCTGATTCGATCTTCTTCGCGATATCGATCTCGCCTTTTCGATCCAGAAGGGGAACCTTTCCCATTTCTCTCAGATACATCCTGACGGGATCGTCATATCTGACCGCCGTACTCATCATCTCTTCGCTTTTCTTGGCATCCCTTATTTCCCGCTTTTTACGGGCATCGATCTTCATCCTCGCCTTGTCATGAGAATCGAAGAACTCGATCTTTTCTTCACTGAGACGAATATACAGGTCATCGAGATGCCTGGGATCGAAATCCTCACCGATCAAGGCATCGATCTCCTCGTTAAGGACATATCCCTTTTCTTTGGAGAGTTTGACGATCTCGCCCAGAGCTATATCTATTTTACTGAGATTCATCAGATCCGCTATCCTCCTTGAGTCCCAGCCTCCTGTATTCCCTGGCAATCTTTCTGTAAGCTTCAGCTATCTCCAGTTCCTCGATGGAGCGCTCCTCCCCACCCTGTGCCTGAAGTTCGACGATCCTCTTCATCATCTCCCTCATCTCATCTCTTAAAGCCGCTTTTTTCAACCACACAAGCGTATCGTCGAGCATCTCACGAACCGGCCCTGGAGGAACTTCCATCAGCGCAATCTCGCTTGCCAGCCTTGACAGATCCGAATCCTTGATCGAGCCAATGAACTCGGGGCTTGTTATATCAATGTCGTTTTTCAATGCCAAGTCAAGTGCTTTATAATACTGCCTGAACTGATCGCCCTCGAAATCCTCCTCCATCAGGTTTTCCAGAATAGCCCTCGCATATTCGGAGTCTTCGAGACCCAGCCTGAACAGGTCCTTCTGTATCTGCTCTCTCTTACTTTCGATCGCTTGCGGAACATCCGCCTTCCGATCTACTCCTGGCCTTTCCGGCTTTAAACCGGTCCTGAGTGTATCGACAGGGATTTCGAAAAGGTTTGATACTTCCTGTAGCAGGATTTCCCTTGTGACAGCGTCCTTTACACGGGATACCGAACCGAGCAGGTGTCCGACGACCTGACTCTTTCTGTATGCTGTACGGGAACCTTTCTCTGCTTCCTGTTTCAGATAATTAAAATAATCAGGAGCAGACCGCATTAATCCCCATAAGGCTTCTGCTCCTTTTTCCCTTACGAAACTGTCAGGGTCCTCTTCCTCTGGCAGTATGACTATCTGAATATCAAGTCCTTCAACGAGCAACTGGTCCGCGGCGCGAACTGCAGCCCTGATACCCGCCCTGTCTCCATCATTGATAATATATATGCGTTTTGCGTATCGTGCAAGCAGCCTGGCCTGATCTCCAGTGAGAGAAGTGCCGCATACAGCTGCAATATTTCTTACTCCATTCTTCCACAACATTAGATAATCAGCGTAACCTTCTACTATTATTGCAGATTTAGCCTTACGAATCTCATCTTTCGAATGATTGAGGCCATAGAGTATCCTGCTTTTCGAATAAATCGGATTTTCTGCCGAATTAAGATATTTCGGCTCAGAATCATCCAGAACACGCCCGGCGAAACCCACCGTTCTGCTGGATACTGTAGAAATAGGAAAAATCAGGCGGTTCCTGAAATAATCCCGAAATCCGCTCCCACCCCTGCTTCTGATCACCAGCTTGAGTTCGAGAAGGATATCCCTGTCTATCCCGGCGTCAGAAGCCGCCATATAAAGACCGTCCCATCCTGACCCTGCGTAACCCAGTGAAAAGAACCCTGATGTCTCTTTGTCCACTTCCCTTCTGCCAAGATATTCTCTGGCTCTCGATGCTCCTGGTGAAGACAGCAGGGTTTCCCTGTAATAGTCACGTGCGAATTCTGTAGCCCTGTAATATGGGTCCAGTTTCTGCCGTTCCTCCCTGCCGCCAAGATACTGGGAGACATCGACCCCCAACTCACCGGCAAGTTTCCTGACAGATTCCACAAATGACACACCTTCATATTCCATGATGAAATTGAATACGTTACCACCCTTGCCACATCCGAAACAATGATATATCTGCTTGTCGGGACTCACCATGAAGCTGGGAGTTTTTTCATTGTGAAACGGACATGCAGCCTTGAAATTCCTGCCGGACCGCTTAAGATCCAACACAGAACCTATAGTCTCGACTATATCGGTCCGCTCTCGTATATCATTTATGATCCTGTCAGGAATCATGGTTCAGCTCCCGCAACTTGTAGCATTCGATCATTTTAATTTTACAACAGCGACCCCATCGCCCCCAACGGCTGGTTCACCGGGATGTGCCTCCGCGACACGTGGATCTCTTCTTAACATATCGTAGATCGCTTTCTTCAATACACCTTTTCCAATACCGTGGATTATCCTGACTGTAGTCATTTCCTGCAGAACAGCCTTGTCCAGATATGCATCCACTTTTTCCAGAGCTTCTACCCTCTCCATTCCCCGTACCATCAGCTCGGAGCTGACCGGGTCTGAGGCCCCGATCATCCAGGATATCTTTTTATCTGTTTTCTTCCGGGAACCTCCGATCCATTTGGACAGATCGCTGTCTTTAGTCTCTACTCTCATCCCACCGGGCAATTCTATCTTGATCCTGCCTCCTCCTTCGATCGATATTATCTTTCCATGCTTTCGCAGACTGTTGATCATAACCGATGATCCGAGCTTTAACAGCTCAGGACTGATCACTGACGGGACTTCTTTCTCTTTGAGGATCTTCTCATGCATTTCAGAGGTCTGCTTCAGTTCCGCCTTCGACTTACGGATGACTTCCCTGTCGGCCTGCCTCGTCCTGATCTCACGGACAAGGTGTTCCATTTCACCCCTCGTCTTATTGATAAGATCGAGCGCATCCCTCCTGGCGGTTTCCTCCATCTCTCCTCGTTTTTTGTCAAATACGCCTACTTTTTCCCTGTATTCTGAAACGAGGCCGGAAAGTTCTTTTTCCCTTTTAGCCAGTTCTTCACGCTCTTTTTCAAGAAGGATGTCCATCTTCTCAAGATGCCCGAGAAGCTCTTCCAGTCTGATCGTATCTTCGCCTGCTTTCTTAATGGCCGATTCCACGATTCTTTCCTGTAATCCCAGCCTCCGAGCCATTTCTATACCCCAGCTTCTACCCGGAATACCCATCTGCAGCAGGTAAAGGGGCATCATACGGTCACTGTCGAATTTCAGGGTAGCGTTTTCAGCGCCTTTTGTATCATAAGCCCATCCCTTGAGGGCGCTCATGTGTGTCGTCACAATACTCCTGCCGCCGACCCTGATCAATTCCTCGAGCAACGCGCATCCGATCGCAGCACCTTCCTGGGGATCTGTTCCATCCCCGATCTCATCTATCAAAACAAGAGAGTCCTGCTGGACAAGATCAAGGATCCTGGTCATCCGCTCGATCCTTGATGAATATGTACTGAGAGACCGTTCAATCGACTGATCGTCTCCGATATCAACGAATATATCGCGATGAAAGGGCAAGCTCGACTCTTCACCGCAGGGTACAGGAAGACCAAGCCTATCCATCAGCACGACCATTCCGACCGTCTTCAGGGCAACAGTCTTTCCGCCGGCATTCGGACCGGAAATGACGAGGACTGACAGTCCCGGCTCACATTCGATATCGAGTCCTACGATCTCTCCCTGTGCTTTAGAAGTCCTCAACATTCTCTCGAGAAGGGGATGCCTCGCGTTCCTCAGATTCATCAAGCCATCCGAACTTCTCAAAGGTATAGTGCATCGATATTCTCTGGAGAAAAGAGATTTCGCACGGATCACGTCAAGACTGACCATGATTTCCTGGTTGGAAGAAAGCTCTTCCCTTGATTCGAATACCTCCATGGTCAATCCGGCGAGTATCCTCTCGATCTCTCTTCTTTCCTCTCTGAGAAGTGATTCGAGCTTGTTGTTTTTTTCAATAAACTCGTAAGGTTCTATAAAAAGCGAGGCGCCGCTTCCACTTGTATGGTGGATCAGCCCCTTGATTGCAGCCGAATCACTCCTTGGTACCGACACGACATATCGGTCTCCCCTGACAGACACGAATTCATTATTGTCACCGCTCTTACTCGAACCGGTAAAATCAGCGAATTCTTTCCTCATCCTGTTACGAAGACCTGAGGATCGTTTCCTGAGTGACCTGAGTTCCGGGCTGGCACTGTCCTCCACTTCGCCACTATCATCAATACACCGCAGAATACTGGTTACGACAGGTCTGCAGTCCGTAAAAGCGCCTGAATAACAAGAGACCGAAGGCAACGCTTCCTCTCTCGAAGCCAGATATTTCCTGACTTCGAGTGCTTTCCTCTCAGCTTTTGCCACGAGGAGAAGTTCCTCACCGGAGATAACTATTCCTTCCACAGTCATCCTGATTAACACCTTCGAACTATCCCGCCATCCCTGAAGAGGTATATCCTCTCCATTGTCGAACAGCGACATAACCTCTCGTATTTCAGATTGACTTTTCTTCATCGTTTCCGAAGAATCGGACATGGCAGAAGAAACAATGGCAGCAGAAGCTCTTTCCGATCCAGCGTTACCGGCAATCACTTCCAGAAGAGTACCCAGATCAAGCTTAAGGGAAGAATTTTCAAACTCTTCGGTCAGGAATGAGGATATGTCTGCCAAATCGTCTGCTCCATTCAGCTATCTGTGAAATATGGGGTCCAGGCTTTCCAGTCAGTCCCCGCCCACCACACTGTCGAGACGTTCCTTCTCTTCTTCGAGTCTGTCTCCGATCTCGTCGACACTCTTCTTCATCTTGTCGATCCCGGCCAGTTCCTCTACTCTTGTGATCTTACTGAAATCAGTTCCAGTCCGCGAAAGGACCAGGTCGAACATGACAGGAAGCACCGGATAGATGATACCTAGAAACGGGTCATCGATGATATCCTTCCTGAATTGCCGGTCAAGTGGAAGACTTATGATTATCACAAGTATCAGGCTCACCAGAAGTGCGCCTTTCAATGCGCCGAACACTCCACCCATAATTCTGTCGAACCATCCCAGCACGGTCTTCTTGAAGAGTTTCTGAAGTGCCAGCCCGATGAAGTGAAAGAGAATGATTATTACAATAAATATCGCGGCGGCGGCGATAACGAGAGCTATCCTGTATGAGAGGTCGAATCTGCCCTCCAGATACGCGGCAAAATGATGCGCCATGTAAAAGGATCCAATAAACGCACCTATTACTCCCAATACTTCCAGGACCTGCCGCAGGAGTCCTCTCTTTAATCCGAAAAAAAAGAAAAGAACCAGAACAACTATTGTGATTATCTTCAGTATGTCCAAGATGACCTCAATTCGTTTTAAGGATCTCCTCCACAATCTCTTTAACCATGCCGCCGTCAACCTTGTTCCTGAATTTCTTCATCATCATCCCCATTACCCGCCCCATGTCACGAAGGCCGGATGCTCCTGTCTCCTCAACTATCATAGATATCTCCTCGCGGATCTCATCCTCGCTCATCTGCTCCGGCAGATAGGCTTTCACGATTTCGAGTTCTGCCTTACTCTCTGCCACCAGCTCATCCCTTCCCGCTTTTTCATATTCAAACAGGGATTCTCTGCACTTTCGAGCATAGCTTGAAAGTATAGCTATCTCCTGCTCTTCCGTCAGCTGCTCCCGATCCTTAAGCTCAGCATTCTTTAATTCTGTTATCATCATCCGAAGGGTGCCCGTTCTGGCTTTATCTCTTTCCTTAACGGCAGACTTGAGATCCTCCTGAATCCTTCTGATAAATACGTTCTTCTCCATAACGTCTCCTGTCACGTTGACAATAATGATTCAACCGGAGAGTATAGGCATTATGCCCGAAAAAAGTCAATCACAGGCTTATCTTGAAATCAGGTTATAGCCCAGGCAGATTGCGGCTGTCTCGGATCGAAGCCTCTTACTTCCAAGCCGGACAGGGTCAGCGCCACTGGCACAAAGAAGCTCCACCTCTTTTGCAGTAAGACCTCCCTCTGGCCCGACTATTCCCAGGCAGGGCTCCTGCAAGGAGGAACCGGCCGGGATGTCATGCGCTTTGTCCCCAATGTCCGCGAGAAAAATGGATGAATAACCGGAAAATGTGGAAATCAGTTCCTGCATGTTGAGGAGACCGGAGACTTCAGGAAACCATGGTTGCCCGGATTGTTTGGATGCTGATTCCACTTTGCGGACAAGCCGCTCTCTCTTGTTTCTGAATGTCTCTCCATCACCTTTTTGTGTCGATCTTTCCGCCATAAAGGGAATTATCTTCCGGATTCCCAGCTCTGCACACTTCTCAACAGCCATTTCCATTCGGGAAGGCTTGAACAGCGCCAAAGCCAGATCGACTGTCGCCTCTCGTTCCACTATCTCCTCTTCGACGATATCCATATGGATAACTTGTTCGTCCATCTCTTTGATTATCACAGAATATATGGTTCCACATCCGTCCAGAAGTGATATTCCCTGACCGATTTTTGCCCTCACTACACGGCGGAGATGATGAGCTTCGGAACCCTCGATCGTCACTTTTCCATCCGCGACTGATTCCGGTCTTATGATGAAGAACCTCGAAGAGGACATCTTTACTCCATTGGATGACTTGCTGCCATATTGCCGAAAACAAGCGGGTTCGACCATGTCGGTATCATGGCGGGGCTTCAAATCAGTTCGAATAGATATGTTTTCCGTAGCCGGGAACCCTGTCGCCCGTATTCTCCTGCAATTTCCTGAACAACTCAGTTTCATCGCTGGTGACGTCCTGGGGCGTCCATGCAATCAATCTGACCAACTGGTCCCCTCTTCCATGTGAATGAAGCAGCGGTATTCCTTTCCCTTTAAGGCGGAATACCTTGTGTGAATGAGTACCGGCAGGAATCTTCAGAGCCGCTTTGCCATCGAGGGTGGGAATCTCTACCTTGTCCCCGAGAGCAAGCTGTGAAAAAGAGACAGGTAGATCAAGCAGAATGTCAAATCCGTGCCTTTCGAATATATCATCTTCGACCTCTTCTATGACAATGATTAGATCTCCTGCAGGTCCTCCCTTCGGCCCGGCATCCCCCTGACCTGAAAGAGTTATATAGTTACCAGTAGATACACCGGCAGGAATCTTCACTTCGACACTTCTGCTCCCGGAGATCCTTCCATCGCCGTTGCATTTGGGGCATGGTGATGAAATGATTTCCCCTTCACCTCCGCAAGTCGGACATGTAGAAACATTCACAAACTGCCCGAACAGAGATCTGGAGACCTGCCTGATCTCGCCACTGCCTCCACAGGAAGAACAGGTGCTTTTTTTTGATCCTTTTTTCGCGCCACTGCCCTCGCAGGTCCCACAAGGCACCATGCGGTTGACCTTGATCTTTTTGACTACCTCTCTGGCCACTTCATGAAGACTGAGTTTAAGTTTTATTTGAAGATTGTCACCTCTTACATAAGTCCTGCCACCGCTTCTCCTGCGTCTTCCACCACCACCACCGAACAGATCTTCGAATCCACAGAACCCTCCACCACCAAAATCACGCATGAACGCACGCAGAGCGTCACTCAAGTCGTAACCGCCGGTCCCGCTAAACGGTGATCCGCCTTGTCCAGCACCTCCGAGCCCCGCGTGTCCGAACTGATCATACCTCGACCTTTTGTCCTCGTCACGCATGACCTCGTACGCTTCGGTCGCTTCCTTGAACCTCTCCTCAGCATCCTTGTCGCCAGGATTCTTGTCTGGATGGTATTTCAACGCAAGCTTGCGATAAGCTTTTTTGATCTCGTCTGAGGCAGCACCCCGGTCTATGCCGAGCACCTCGTAATAATCCCTTTTTTCCATGCCCCCGTTACTACCTGTTAATCCGAAATGATTATCTATTTAAAGATCTCGTCATTCCTCCACATACCCATTACTGACTGTCGACGAATGATACATCAATTCGGCTATTTTGTAAACCGCTGCAGACAGACTTTGTGACGATTTTCTTATCTCGTCGGAATCCGGAGAATCCTCAGCAAGAAGATCCTTCAACTCCTGAAGACACGTCATGATCCTCTCCTCATCGCTTCCCGTGATCTTGTCTCCATGTTCTTTCAGAGTCTGTTCCGTAGAATAGATCAGGATCTCTGCCTCGTTGCGTATTCGAATTAAATCCTTCTTTTCGGAATCTTCTATGGCATGTTCTTCCGCAGCTTTGATCATCTCGTCGATATCATTCTGCGAAAGGCCACTCGACACCTTGACTTCTATCTTCTGTTCCTTACCTGTTCCAAGGTCTTTAGCGGAAACATGGACAATTCCGTTAGCATCGATATCGAATCCCACTTCGATCTGTGCCACGCCTCTTGGTGCAGGCGGAATACCGACAAGATCGAACCTGGCCAGAGTCCTGTTATCCCGAGCCATTTCCCGCTCTCCCTGGAGTACATGGATACTGACCGCAGGCTGATTGTCCGAAGCGGTAGAAAATATCTGACTCTGACGGCATGGGATCGTCGTGTTTCTCCCGATCAACGGAGTCATCAACCCTCCCAGAGTCTCGATTCCAAGACTGAGAGGAGTGACATCCAGAAGAACGATCTCCTCGACATCTCCGGAAAGTACACCACCCTGGATAGCCGCACCCATGGCTACTACTTCATCAGGATTGACTCCCTTGTGCGGTTCCTTCCTGAAGAAATCCTTAACTAATTTCTTTACCGCGGGCATTCGGGTCGATCCTCCGACAAGTATCACTTCATCGATATCATTTACAGACAGCGACGCATCCTCAAGAGCTTTCTTGCAAGGCCCAAGTGTCCTTTGAACATATGGGTGGATCAATTT
Source organism: Candidatus Latescibacterota bacterium (assembly GCA_019038625.1). Classification (NCBI taxonomy): domain Bacteria; kingdom Pseudomonadati; phylum Candidatus Latescibacterota; species Candidatus Latescibacterota bacterium. The sequence continues at coordinate 13,816 of JAHOYU010000020.1, forward strand.
TTCCATCTCGGCCCTCGTCAGGACAAGGTCCAGATGTTTCGGCCCGTTTTCGTCCGCGACGATGAATGGAAGATTGATGCTCGTCTCGTGGACCGTACTCAATTCACATTTTGCCTTTTCCGCAGCTTCCCTTATCCGTTGAATGGCCATCCTGTCCCCGGAAAGATCGATATTCTCCGTTTTATTGAATTTATCTATGATCCATTCCATGACTACACGGTCAAGGTCATCACCGCCAAGCCTTGTATCTCCGCTGGTGGATTTGACCTGATAGACTCCCTCGCTCAATTCGAGGATGGAGACATCGAATGTTCCTCCACCAAGATCATAGACTACTATCTTTCCTGTCTTTTCTCTGTCGAGACCATAGGCAAGAGAAGCTGCCGTTGGCTCATTGACAATTCTCAGGACTTCCAGCCCGGCTATCCTGCCGGCGTCTTTCGTAGCCTGCCTCTGGGCATCATTAAAATATGCAGGTACAGTGATCACTGCCTGTGTGACTTCCTCTCCCAGATATTCCTCGGAGTATTTTTTTATAGAACGGAGTATCATCGCCGAGATCTCCTGAGTGCGACAACTCTTATCCTTCAAAACGACCAGGATCTCGTCCTTTTTTCCCTCTTTTATTTCGTATGTTACTTTCCCCGCTTCCTCCGCTACTTCTGAAAACCGCGCACCTATGAATCTCTTTATGCTGTAGATCGTATTGTCGGGGTTGGTTATTGCCTGCCTTTTAGCCAGTTCTCCCACAAGCCTCTCGTTGTTCCTGGCAAGAGCCACTATAGACGGAGTCGTCCTGCCCCCCTCAGCATTGGGGATAATAACTGGCTCGTTTCCTTCTATAACTGCAACACAGGAATTTGTTGTTCCAAGGTCGATTCCTATTACTTTTGCCATGGCTCTATTCCTTTATTCAAGGTTCTCTGAAGCATCCGGGGCCGATTGAGGCCCATTCTTTTCTTTGACTACGATGACCCTTGCCGGACGCAATAACTGATCATTCAGGAGATATCCATTCTGCACGATGTAAAGAACTTTTCCAGGTTCGATCTCATCACTCTCGGATTCACCCATCGCCTCATGGAATTGAGGGTCGAACTCCTTGTGTTCCGCATCGATCTCTGTCAATCCGGCTTTCGCGAGCACATCGAGTAACTGGTTGTGTATCATCCGGATACCACTGAAGAAACGATCCTCTGTGTCTTCAGCGGACTCAAATGCCCTGCCAAAATCATCCAGGACACCCAGAATATCAGTTAAAAGGTCTGCATTCGCCCTTTTCTGGTGCAATTCCCATTCCCGTCTTGTCCTCTTCTTGTAATTTTCGAACTCGGCAGCCATGCGCAACATCTTATCTTCTTTTAAATTAAGATCTTGCTCGACTTTTTCCATTTGTTTTTCCATAGCCTGCAGAATATTGTTCTTTCTGCTTAGTAGATCAGCGAGATTTTTTGTCCCATGCTTTTTTAACCGTTTTTTCGACTTCGCCTTCTTTTCCGTATCGACTTCCTTTTTATCGGTGTCTTCAACGGATTTCTCCTTCATATCCCCTGCCTCGTTCTCCGGTTGTGTCTCACAGTCAGTATACCGGTTACCTTTATTCGTCTCTTCACCGATCTCAGGATCTTCATCAAGGACATATTCCCTTTCCGGGCCTTTTTTTATTCGGGGGGTTTCTGACAAATCCATTTCCTCCTGTCAGACCTGAATGCAGATTTCCTCAAGTCTCACCGTACCTGCAGTTCGTTGCCCATCATCTCCAGCAGAGATATAACCAGATCATAACTCATCCTGGTCGGGCCAAGTACTCCAAACACGCCATCATAGCCATAGCCGCTGAATTTTCTCGTAATTATGCTGAAATCTTCGAGCTCATCAAGAACATTCTCTTTCCCGATAGTGATCATCATATCCTCTTTCATCCGCCTCTTCATCATGCTGAGCATCAGGCTCTTCTCACCCATCAGACGAACAAGGTTTTTGAGGATCTTTGGATCGTTCAATTCGGGGATCTTTCCAGGACCAGAAAGACCATGAAAATGATACTCCAGATTGTATGGTGTTTCGAAGAGATGTTCCACGTTGGCAGCAAGTGTCTGCGCTATCTCCCTTTCGATTCCACCATACTCGTTCATAAAAAACTCCAGTCGCCGGTGTGCTTCCTCGAGAGGAAACCCAGCAATCCGTTCATTTATGATCTGAACAGCTCTATCGATGACATAATCCTTGTATCTCTTGGGAAATTCTATAAAGACCTTTCTCTCCAGTCCGGTCGACATTTTCAAAACGACCAGGGCACTGATGCCTTCCAGCCTTCTAATAGACAACTTTCCGATTTGGCCGTAGGAATGAAGTACTCCCATGATAAGCCCCATGCAATTAGTCACCTCACCGAGGACCCTGGAAGTCCTGTACATCACGTCTCCCACATCTTCCATATCCTGGCCGATCTTTTTTCTGACCTCTTCCGCGATTTCCCTGCCCAGCGGTCTGCCCCGCTTTATCTCATCAACATAATGCCTGTATCCCCGATCGCTGGGAATCCTTCCTGCGGATACATGAGGTTTGTATAGAAATCCCTTTTCCTCGAGACTATGCAGGATCTTGCGGATATTCGCGGTACTGTATTCGATCCTGTACCTGGATTTGAGGTTCCTTGAGCTGACGGGCGAACCCGTGCGGATGTAGAGATCTATCACACTTTCAAGGATAGACGATTCTATTTCACTCAATTCCAAAAGTGGACTCATTCTGGCACTCTCCATACTGGACTGCTAAAGACCTGGATAAATTTAGATATTCCAGGTACCATTGTCAAGAAAAGTCACCATAAATCCTTATCAGCGACTAAATTCCCGACTGCAGCACTACTTGTTGAAACTTAAGCAAATAGGATGCCTGCGAAATGTGGTTGCCGGCATGTGGCAACGGAAGTAGATCGATACACCCGGCGCTGCCTCAGCGGATCAGGTCACCTATCCTGCTGAACCGCAGCCATTTCTTGTTGTAATCGACGGAGAAGTAGATGAACAAGGCCTTTCCCCTGAGGAGTTTCTTGTCGAGTGGACCCCAGTACCTTGAATCAAAACTGTTATCCCTGTTATCCCCCATTACAAATATATGGCCTGGTGGTACCTTAAGAGGACCGAAAGATCTTCTGGGAACCGTATCATGGATATATTTTGTGAATATTTCTTCCATGGGTTTGCCATCTACATATAGTGTTTTGCCCTTCACTTCTACTGTCTGCCCCTCCAGAGCCACGCATCTCTTGATATAATCAGTCTTTTTGTCGCCGGGAAACTTGAAAATCACAATATCGCCCTGCTTCGGCTCTCTCACGGCGGGAAGCCTCAAATCGACAAACGGGACCTTTGCTCCGTAAATAAATTTTGTCGCGAAAAGAAAATCACCCTTGAGAAGAGTATTCTCCATCGATTCGGAAGGAATATGATAACTCTGGATTATCAGAGCCCTGACGATCAGAGCCAGAACAACTGCCGTGAACACTATCTCGGTATATTCCCGGAACTTGGACTTTTTTATTGCCTTCTTTTTCTCGTCTTTTTCCTTATCTCTGCCCATATATTCCTCCGGTCTGCCATTTGAATGATACGCGCGATCCATATCCGGGTTCCAAATATTTCTGATCACGCTTTATGGACCCACTCGCGAATAATGCTATAATACCTCTTAAAAATCAACACTTACCGATAATCCAACGGAATCTTCAAGTGGTGAACCTTCCAACTTGAAATTCATGTCATGCAGATTCGCGTCGATATACGCGTCAAGGACCACGACAAGTATGCAACCTGCCGACCACCAGATCCAGTCTATCTGTTTCTGCTTGTATTCCTCCACCCAGAGATCGTGATATGTCCAGTCCTGACTCTGATATGTCTGCGGTGGGTCAGTATCAGAAGTAACCCAGCGCGGATAGCTGTCACGAACTACTTCCTCTCTCTTTTCCATACGATAATAATGCAATATCCTGCTCAGATAGAATATCTCAAACCCCGCCGCTATAGCTGCTTTTAATGGTTTTTCATTATAGATCTGTCCGAGTCCCGGAATTGCCAGCGCGCTGAGCATGGCTATTCTGGGGTTCTTCTTTCTTCTCCAGCTTGCTCCATCAAGTGCCGGATCACCTCTTTCTCTGTCGATCAAAGCTTTTAATCGACCTGCAGAGGTCGAATCGGGTCTCAGGGAAGATACCTGCTCAGCAGTGTCCAGGGCTATCACTTCTCTGGATAAATATGGGGACAGATCTTCACTGAAGGACCACGCCATTCCCGATCCTGGATTGAGAATAATTATCGAGATCACGATGCAGATTGACGATTCGAGTTTCAATTAGTGCTTCCGCTGTCTCCGGACGAAACGACTGTTCCGACCGATCGTAAAGAAATAAACCAGACCTGATAAAACATCAATGGCGGGAACGTGTGGGAATCGAACCCACCCCGGATGGTTTTAGCACCCGGCAAAAGGATTTGAAGTCCTCGGGGCCCACCAGAACCCGTCCATTCCCGCATTTAAACATCCAGGCCGTCACTCAGAAGACGGCTGATCGATCAGAGCAATAGCTGTAATCTCTACAAGAGCGCCCAGAGGCAGAGCCGCCACCGCAAATGCCGCCCTGGCTGGCGGATCCTCTGTAAAATACCGGCTGTATATACCGTTCATAGTTTTGAAATCATCCATCGACTGAAGCAGGACTGTTGCCTTGACAATCGATCCCATCGTCCCTCCTGCTTCCTCTACTACCGCCTTTAGATTCTCCAGCACTCTCTCTACCTGATTCTCCAATCCTTCGACCATTTTCCCCGTTGCCGGATCGAGCCCTACCTGACCAGAGATAAACAACATGTTTCCGGCTTTGACAGCCTGGCTGTAAGGTCCGACCGCTGCCGGCGCCTTGTCCGTGCTTATTATTTTCTTCATCCTTGCCTCCAAATGCAATAATCAATCTTACTGGTCGGAACATCTTTCCGGTCAACACAGCGCCTATTCCACCGTCACACTCTTTGCCAGGTTTCTCGGCTGATCGACATGACAGCCTCTCATCACCGCTATATGATACGCAAGCAACTGCAACGGTATCACGGACAGGATAGGATATAGGAAATCAAGAGTCTTGGGTACGAAAATCACATGATCGGCCATTTGGATCAATTCATCGTTTCCTTCACTCGTAATTGCGATGATCTTTCCCTTTCGAGCCTTCACCTCGTTGATGTTTCCTACGATCTTCCGATAGGCCGCGTCTCTCGGAGCGATGATAACGACAGGCATATTGTCATCAATCAGTGCTATTGGACCATGCTTCATCTCAGCAGCCGGATATCCTTCCGCGTGAACATAAGATATTTCCTTCAGCTTGAGCGCTCCTTCGAGAGCGACGGGATAGTTAGCGCCCCTGCCCAGATATAGAAAGTTGTTGTGATGATGATACTCTTCCGCGATCATCCGGATCTTCTCATCCGATTCCAGGATCTGGGATACCTGGTCGGGCAGAGCTCTCAGGGCTTTTATCATTCGCTGCCCTTCAGCAAGTGAGATATCCCTCATCCTCCCCAGAGCAAGAGCCAGAAGACTAAGGACTGTTATCTGGGATGTAAAAGCCTTCGTAGAGGCCACACCGATCTCCGGTCCGGCATGAATATAGATTCCCGCCTCTGATTCCCTGGCGATGGTGCTTCCGACGACATTGCATATCCCCATCGCCTGAGCCCCCTTGCTTTTCGCTTCCCGAAGCGCGGCAAGTGTATCGACTGTCTCACCTGACTGGCTGATTGCGAACACCAGGGTACCGTCTTCCATGATAGGGTTCCTGTACCTGAATTCACTGGCATATTCCACCTCGACAGGGATTCTGGCCGTCTCTTCGATCATATATTCTCCAAGAAGCCCCGCATGCCAGCTCGTTCCACAACCCAATATGACGATCCGTCGAATTTCCCGAAGCTGCTCGTCGACAAGGTTTAACCCCCCGAGCTTTGCTTTTCCGGTATCGTTGATCAATCGCCCTCTCATCGAGTTTCTGATAGTCTCCGGTTGTTCGAAGATCTCTTTCAGCATAAAATGTTCAAATCCGCCCTTTTCGATCATGTCCAGATCCCATTCGATCTCCTGGATCTTGTGTTCGACATATTCGTTCTCTACCGTCATAGTCGTAAAGTGTCCAGGCGTGGCAACGACCATCTGCTGGTCCTCCAGATAGATGACCTGCTTCGTGTGCTTGAGTATCGCTGCCACATCACTGGCGATGAAATACTCATCGTCTCCTATTCCGACAACGACTGGAGAACCGTTTCTAGCGCCTACCATCTTGTCTGGTTCAGACGCGGAGATCACAATAATACCGTAAGTTCCTTCGACTACCTTAAGTGCTTTCTGAACAGCATCCTCAAGGTTTTTGCCATTGTAGAATTTTTCAATCAAATGCACCAGGATCTCAGTATCCGTTTCGGATTGGAATTCATGTCCCTCAGCCAGCAGAGATTTCTTCAAAGTCTGATAATTTTCGATGATACCATTATGGACCAGAGCAATGCGCATTCTGGAATCGTAGTGAGGGTGTGCGTTGATCCTGTTAGGCTCTCCGTGAGTAGCCCATCGCGTATGCGCAATACCCAGGCTGCCTGAAATATCCGTACCCTTGAGACATTCCTCGAGCTTCGCGATCTTACCCTCTGTTTTTTCCGTCACCAGAGAATTGTCCCGGACGATTGCTATCCCCGCGGAATCGTATCCCCTGTACTCGAGTCTTTTCAAGCCCTCGAGAAGAATTTCGCCGACTTTACTGCTTCTTCCAGTATACCCAATTATCCCGCACATATTATTCTCCTCGCAGGCTTATCTTTCCATAAAACCGGGCCTGTCACTCTATCACGTAGATTCCAAAATCCTTATAGCCCTGTCCACCAGAGATTCTGCATCCCGAACACTATCAGCCTCCGCTATGATGCGGACGACCGGTTCAGTGTTTGATCTCCTGAGATGTATCCATCCATCCGACATATCAATTCTCATACCATCCAGAGTATTATATTCGCCGCTGAACTCGTTCCTGAGCAAATCCATGGCTTTTTCCATATTACCGGAGAAAGGCATTTTTTTCTTAACTATCTCGTATCCAGGCAGTTTCTCGATCTTTTCTGATAGAGAAAGCCCTTCTTCAGCAAGCAACTGTAGAATAAGAGCGATCCCGGTCATGGCATCACGCCCATAATGAATCGCAGGAAAGATCACTCCTCCGTTTCCTTCTCCACCTATCACGGCTCCGGAATCTTTCATCGCCGATATAACATTTGCCTCCCCGACTTTCGATCTTACCGAGGCCACCCCATGCTTTTTCGCTATATCGTCGATAATCCTGCTGCTGGAAAGGTTGACAACGACAGGTCCTTTCTCTTTTCCAAGAATAAAATCAGCAGCCAGAGCAATAGTCAGTTCCTCGCTGCATACATTCCCATTTCCGTCGACAAGAACCAGCCTGTCTGCGTCAGGATCGCATGCGAACCCGAGAGCTGCGTCACTCGATGATACGGCTTTTGACAGGTCCCCCAGATTTGCGGGCCTGGGCTCCGGGTCATGAGGAAACGGGCTGTCGACATCCGTAAAGAGTTCCTGAAAAGCCACTCCGAGATGGTTCAGCAACTTTGGGACTATCCTGCTACCTGCTCCATTGACACAATCGATCACTACTTTCATCCCGCAGGACGATATCTTCTTCCGGTCTATTACCGGGAGATCAAGTATTTTATCTATATGGACATCGTCAGCCCTGTCTTCCCTTTTGTATCCTCCGACCGGATCACATCGTCTGTATTGCAGATCCCCACTCTCAACGGATCTTCTGATATCGACCACGGCCTTCTCGTCAATGAACTCTCCGTTAGTATCGAGGAATTTCAGGGCGTTCCACTTTTCGTTATTGTGGCTTGCCGTGATTATTATGCCTCCGTCCGCATCCAGATGCCCGACCATAATCTCCACAGTCGGCGTGGCGGCTATTCCCAGATCGGTCACATCAATACCCATGAATCGGAGAACCGAGACCACTATCTCACTGAGCAAGGGACCGGACGCTCTTGTGTCCCTGCCCACTACAACATGCCTGCATCCAAGCAATGAGGCGTAAGCCGCTGTATATCTGGCAGCGGACTCTGGATTCATTCCAGGTCCCAGGATTCCTCTCACTCCCGAGACACTTACCATCAACGACTTGTCTTCATTCAAACTATACTCTTTTCCCGATTCATCCATCGCCGATAAATGAGTCTGAAAAGTATCCAAAATATTCGACTCTGTCAACTTTGACTGTTATCAGATCCTGATGATCACGTCTTTTTGATATTAAACCCGGAAGCCTGTCATATCCAGCAAAACATTACAACAAAAAAGGGGCGGAACATATAGCTCCGCCCCGTAAGCATCTATAATGGTAGCCTGCTTATTTACGTTCCGCGATCAGCTGCTCGACTACCTTGGGGTCGGCAAGCGTAGTCGTATCACCGATATCATCGCTGCCAGTGGCAAGGGTCTTGAGGATCCGGCGCATGATCTTCCCACTCCTGGTCTTGGGAAGAGCGTCGGCAAACTGGATCTTGTCCGGCTTGGCGATCGGACCGATCTCCTTGCTCACGTGGTTCCTGAGCGTCTGAACAAGTTCATCGGTCTTGTCGACATTCTCCTGCAGGGTAACGAAAGCATAGAGTCCCTGGCCCTTTATCTCATGAGGCATCGGAACTACAGCAGCCTCGGCCACAGTATCATGGCTTACGAGGGCACTTTCGACTTCCATTGTACCTATCCTGTGACCGGATACGTTGATCACGTCATCGACGCGACCCATGATCCAGAAGTAGCCGTCTTCGTCCTGACGAGCTCCGTCGCCCGTGAAGTAGACATCCTTGAAGCGGCTGAAATATACATCCTCAAACCTCTGGTCGTCGCCCCAGATAGTCCTGAGCATCGAAGGCCACGGTTTCTGGATTGTGAGATAGCCACCCTCGTTCACGTCAGCGGGCGATCCGTCTTCCCTGACAACCTGCGGGAAGATTCCGGGGAATGGCCTGGTAGCCGAACCCGGTTTGATCGGGAATGCACCCGGTAGAGGAGTGATGAGGATGCCGCCGGTCTCGGTCTGCCACCAGGTATCGACGATCGGGCACTTGCCGCTTCCAACGATATTGTAATACCACATCCAGGCTTCGGGATTGATCGGCTCGCCGACCGTTCCTAAAAGCCTGAGGCTCGACATGTCATGCTTGGTGACCCAGTCGTCACCCGAACGGGCGATTGCCCTGATCGCTGTCGGAGCGGTATAGAAGATATTGACCTTGTACTTCTCGACGATATCCCAGAACCTGTCCGGCTCCGGATAGTTGGGCACACCCTCGAACATAAGGGTCGTGGCGCCGAGGTTGAGAGGTCCATATACGATGTATGAATGTCCGGTGATCCAGCCAATATCAGCTGTGCACCAGTAGATATCATCGTCTTTGATGTCGAACACTAACTCCGAAGTCATACTCGTGTAGAGAAGGTAGCCGGCCGTCGTGTGAACAACACCCTTCGGCTTGCCGGTCGTTCCGCTGGTGTAGAGGATGAACGATACGTCCTCTGAGTCCATCTCTTCACAGGGACATTCCGCGCTGACATCGGCCATCTCGTCGTGCCACCAGGTGTCACGGCCTTCGACCATCTCGACATCGGTGCCAGTCCTCTTGAGGACGATCGAGTGCTTGACTGTAGGGGAACCCTTGAACGCCTCATCTACATTCACCTTGAGGGGAATGATCTTCCCGCCTCTGTACGAACCATCGGCGGTGACAATGAGCTTCGATTCGGCGTCGACGTTACGGTCCATGATCGAGTTGGCGCTGAATCCGCCAAATACGATACTGTGGATAGCGCCGATCCTTACACAGGCGAGCATGGCGATAGCCAGCTCGGGAACCATCGGCATATAGAGGGTGACCCTGTCGCCCTTGACGATGCCGTATTTTTTCAGGACATTGGCAAACTTGCAGACTTCAGTGTGAAGTTCTCTGTAGGTGAATTTTTTCGAATCACCCTCGGGCTCGCCTTCCCATATGATAGCGGTCTTGTCGGCGCGGCCGTCGTCAAGATGCTTGTCAAGACAGTTATATGCGATATTGGTCTTGCCGCCGATGAACCATTTGGCAAACGGAGGATTCCACTCGTAGGTCTTGTCCCATTTCTTGAACCAGTGGATATACTTCTCAGCCTGCTCATCCCAGAAACCTTCGAAGTTATCCTCTGCCTTCTTCATCATCGCTTCATATTCTTCCATGCTCTTGATGTGGGCATTCTTCGTGAATTCTGCCGGTGGCTGAAACACCCTTTTCTCATCAAGCATGGAGGTGATGGTCTTCTTCTCTTCTGTCATCTGCAACCTCCCGTACGGTCTGCCTGGTTAAATGTACATTTTCCAATCGTTCACATGTGTTGGAATCACGATTCGAAGCTCGCATGATACCTGCGAGCCCCTGTATTGTCAAGGTTATATAATACAGGACAAGTCACGGAATCAAGCACCTTTTTGTAAAAATGAGTGTCTGATCATCGGATCGATCCGGATTATTGATATGGACCTTTAAAAACGATGAAAATCGACCGACTTTACTTGACATCCGGATTCCTTAAGTATTACCTGTTTAGTAGTCGACATGAGCCATATCGGCAATAATAAAGTGGGCAGGCAGTTCAGGAGGTCTTGATGGAATTCGTTGAAAATGGTATCGGGAGAAAAGTCCCGACAGAAGTAAATGGGGTCGATAAAAGACCTTACGCCAGTGCTTTTGATCAGGATTATCAGGAATCGTGGGCTGGACGGCCTGGCCGGGCCAGGATGCATTCCGGAAAAAGCAAGTTGACGACCCTGGATAAAGTCGTCGACCTTCTTGAAGAGGGCGACTGGATATCGTACCCGCATTACTACAGGCTTGGCGATGTATGCCTTAAAATGATCATCGACAAGCTCAGGGAGAAGGGCAAAAAAAATATCTTTCTCCTTGGCAACGCCTTTTTCGACAATTGCATACCATGGCTCCCGGAAGCGGTCAGGGATGGCATTATCGGGGGATTTTCCGGAAGTTGCTACCGCGGCATGGGCAAACACCTTATGGGTGGAGATTTTCTTCCCTGGATCGTCACAGGATACGGCCATGGAAACCGTGTAAGACGATTCCATACCGGTGAAGCCAGAGTCAAGGTAGCTTTCGGCCCAGTTCCCATAGCAGACAAATGGGGAAACGCCAACGGGCTGATGGGCGATCCCGGCTCATGGGCCGGTCCACTCGGGCTGTTCCTTGCAGACACTCTCTGGGCCGAGAACGTATGCCTGCTTGCCGGAGAGGTCTCCGACCAGTACCTCTTCCCCCGCTCACTCTCGATGATCGACGTCGATTACGTCGTAAAGGTCGAAAACCCTGGAGACAGTTCCGGAATCGGATCGGGAACCCTGGACATCGATAAGATCAGGGCGAATAAGTTCAATTCACAGATCGCCGGGCAGGTCCTCAAGGTGATGCAGTCTGCCGGAACGATCTTCGACGGGTTTAATTTTCAGGTCGGATCGGGTGCCGGGCTCATCGTCCTCGACGAAATATACAAGATCCTGAAAACTAAAGAGATCAAAGCCGGGTTCGCGATCGGTGGATGCACTTCCCTGCATGTGGAGATGCTTCAGGATGGAGTAATTGAAAATCTTCTTCACGGCCAGTGCTTCGAACCTTCCGAGAAAGTCATCCGATCGATGCTGTATGACCACAACCATCACGAGATCTCGACGGGAGAATACGACGATGTAGCCAACAAGGAAAACGCCGTCAACATGCTAGACGTATCGGTACTCTCGACACTCGAGATGGATGTGAATTTCAATGTGAACAGCATATGCGCAGGAGGCAGGATCATCGGCGGTATCGGTGGAGCACAGGGAGTGGCCGCAGGATCGGACCTTACGATCATGTTCCTCCCGCTGGCGACCGGCAAGAAAGAAAGCGGCAAAGGATTCCCACGTATCGTCGATGATGTATTCACGGTATCTATTCCCGGAGAATGCATCGACGTAGCCGTAACGGAGGAATATATCGCCATCAATCCGAAAAGCAGTTCAAAATATCTCGACATGCTGAAAGCAGATCTGCCGGCCAGCGGGCTGAAGGCCGTCACCATCGAAGAGCTCCATGAGCTTTCAAAGAAAGCCGCGGCCGAATTCGGGGCGACCCCTCCCCGGCCGGAACTGACCAACGAACCGGTCGAAGTCGTCGAGTGGCGTGACGGCACTATCCTCGATACGATCTTCAAACCTGCGACTAAATAAATGTGTCGATGCCCATGAGGTTTTCTGAAAATCGAACACAAGAAAAGAGCCCGGATAACCGGGCTCTTTTTCTATCGCATGAAAACAGAGAAACGTTTCTCTCTATTTTTTACTCCAAGTCTCCCGGTCCCGGCATACCGGCCCAGTGCTCATACAGCTTCCAGCGCCTGTTTACATCGGCCTGGGCCCTCACCAGAAGGTCGGCTGCCATCTCGGGATCTCTTGCCCTGACCGCCCTGTAGCGGTTTTCATTGTAGATGTAATCCTCAAGAGGAATACTCGGGGCCTTCGAGTCGAGCTGCAGCGGATTCTTTCCTTCATCGCGAAGAGCCGGGTTGTACCTGACGAGCGGCCAGTACCCGGTTTTTACGGCTAGAGCCTGCTGATCGAAACCACGCCTCATATCGATGCCATGTCCGATACAATGAGAATAGGCGATGATGATCGACGGCCCGTTGAAGGCCTCCGCTTCACGGAACGCCTTGATGGTCTGGCTCTCATTAGCTCCTAGGGCGATCCTGGCGACATAGATGTAACCGTAAGACATCATCATCATAGCGAGGTCTTTTTTCGGTGTCTGCTTGCCAGCAGCGGCGAATTTGGCAACAGCGCCCATCGGCGTTGCCTTGGACATCTGGCCTCCTGTATTCGAATAAGTCTCTGTGTCCATGACAAGGACGTTGAGATCGCGTCCCAGCGCCAGTGAATGATCCAGTCC
>JAHOYU010000021.1 GCA_019038625.1 Candidatus Latescibacterota bacterium
TTCCGTCGATCACAGAGTCTATTCCCCCCTGTGCGTAATTGGTGTTTGACTGCGCGGCCTGTTTCTTTGTGACTACTCTCACATCAGCATATTCGGCTGCCTTGAGAGCAAAAAACAACCCCGCTGCTCCGCTTCCGATAACAAGTATGTCGCTCTTTACAATTTCCAAAGTTTCTCCTTCGACCATTGTATAATAGAAAATCGGGATAATTCAGGCAATATAAAGAAGTGCAATCTGCATTTTCTTCCACTTCCAGATTTTCTGCCAGAAAGAAACGATTTTCATCTCATTGCTATAACATCATTTACGTAGGCACACATTTAGGACACTTGGCACAAACATTGCGTATGACCAGTTGAAAACTAATAATGCCAGTCACAAATGAGGAGGTTACCCGATGTCCACAAGGAAATTGACTACACTGGCTGTTATTACCATGATAGTGATCGGTGCCCTGAGCGCCGGTTGCGATAACGACAACAACTACGACGAACGAACTGTCGTCTATGTCAGCAATGTCAACGAGGGGTATCCCTTCATCAGCGATGTTCTTAACCAGGGTGACGAATTGTTCATCGAGGACGATCCTGCAAACGGTTACAACATCGGTGACGACTATATCATCGAGGACTGGATGAAGGTCGAGTTCCACAACAGACCTTATAACAGTGTCGTTGATCCGAACGCCAGTTCTCTTGGCGATTTCCTCGTGACGAGCTACGAAGTCGAGTTCACGCGGCTCGATGGGAACCTCACGCCGGTCGTCGCCGATTTCACCGGCCTGATGAGCCTGATGGTCCCGGCAGATTCAAAAGTCGAAGCAGTGATCCTTATCGTACCTTACGGATCAAAACTACTTCCGACATTGTCCTCTCTTCAGTACAATGCTGGAGAAGTAATGGCTCATGCCCAGATAACTTTCCATGGCCACGAGATTCAGACGGAAAGAAATATTAATTTCAGCGCTGGAGTCATAGTGACCTTTGCGGATGTACTTACCGATGAGGATCCGAACGACCATTGATCTGATTTTTCGGGTAACAAAAACCACGACCGGGCCTCCCCCACGCGGGTGGTCCGGTTTTATTATCCATCTAAAAGAGACTCGATACCAGATATCACTGCCTCGACCCTGAGAGCCAGAAGTAACTCATCATCATCGAAGAACCTCTTGACCTTATGGATATCTTTCTCCGTGGTGATGTATGCGGAGGCTTCAGTAGTAGCGTGCCTGATCAGGTCTACATCAGACCTTGAGTAAACATGATGGTCCTCAAACCGGATCGACACGGCTGGCTCTATCCCTGTACCGGATATGGAACGTTCAAATGATTCCGGGTGAGCTATCCCGGAGAACAGGACCACTTCCCTTCCATCAAGGATCTCATCTCCTGCTCGATTACCATCAAGATCGACCAGGCCTGATACTTCGTGCCTGGCAAACAATATCTTTTTCCCTTCTGTCAGGACAAGAGCATCTTCCGGTATACCTCTACCATTCGATCTTGTGAATATGACTACATCCGATCTCTCTACAGCTTCGGGGCGCTCACGCAGAGTCCCTGCCGGTATCAGGCGACGGTTTCCAAACGGTCTCCGCGCGTCGAGCAGGAGGATATTCAGGTCTACATGGACTTCCGTATGCCTGAACGCGTCATCGAGAAGTATATGATCCGGCCTGAATAAATGCCCGGCAGCCTCTATCCCACGGGATCTGTTCGAATCTATTATTACGGGTATTCTCCTCGACATGTAGATGGAGACTTCATCGCCTGTCACTTCTACCCCCTCAACCTTTCTCCCTCTACTCTTCGTCTGTTTTTCCAACTCGGCCGAAAGGATCCATCTTCCTCCGAATTCATGGACATTTTCTCCACTCGGCACGACAGCCACAGGCATTCCCTGTCTCTCTGCGACACTACCGTACCCCCGCGTGACGACCGCAACTCTTTTTCCCATTTTCATAAGATATGAAGCTATCGCCAGAGTCACCGGAGTCTTACCACTTCCTCCAGCTTCCAGATTCCCGATAGAGATCACTTGAAAGCTGCCGGTGGATGAAGTGATTTTCGGCTTCCTGTCAGCCGTCTTTTTATCGAGGTAAATCCCGTATAAGCAAGCAAGGACAAACCTTACAGGTTTGAGCAGGCCATACCATCCTTTTCCGTTAAACAGTTTTAATCCCAGTGGATAACGCTCAATTATCCTCATGGGGCCACACCTCCACACCTTTGTGTCCAGCTTCAATGTCCAGTTCTGTCGTCAACTGACCAAGATATTCCTCAAGCTCTCTTCTTTTGGTCTCTCTTTCAGGTGCCGACTCATCCCTCGAAACAATAAAGGGCTTCCCATATCTTACTATCACTTTCGTGAAAGGAGCAGGAAGTTGAAATCTGTCCCATGAAGACAGGAGTTTTCGACACACAGCCGTGTTCGTCACAGGTACGATTGCGCATGAAGTCAACCTGCTGAGTTCTATCGCACCCTGCTGCATCTTCCCCCTGGGTCCCCGTGGCCCATCTACAGCCAGTGCTATATCCTGTCCCTTGCTCAATACCGCCTTCAGGCTCCTTATCGCTCTTGCTCCACCCTTTGAGGTAGAACCCTTTAGTTGACCGAATCCAAGCCGTTCTATGATCCTGCCCAGCAGATCACCATCATAATGGTCCGAAGTAAGCGCCTGAACCGAACGGTTGCGGTGAGTCCAGCTCAGCACGAGAAGTCTTCCATGCCAGAATGAAAATATTAGATTTGAAGAGATTCTTCTGGCTTCATCGAGATATCCAGGGTTCTGCCACTCGACTCGCCATGTCATCGCCAGGATCCTTATCAGAAATGCTCCAAAAAAGCTGGTGATCGTCTTGTTTAATCTGATCTTCATCGCCTGATCTCTCTGTCAGAATCTCTCCATGATCCCAGCCCTTATCAATGCCTTCCCGGTCAGTGCTCTAAACATAATTCAATGGCCTTATGCGCTAATTTCTCCAACCCGTTTTCCTTATAGAGCAGTTCCCTTAAAGCAAGTTGTTCCATCGATATCTCGGAATATTTCCGGGAATCACTCAACAGCTTGAGCGCCTCTGCCGCAATCTTCTCTGGAGTCACCTCATCCTGAATCAATTCAGGGACGATCTCTTTTTCCCCAAGTACATTCGGCATTGCTATATGGGGAATCCTGACCAGCATCTTCCCCAGTGTGTACGTGAATCCCGATGTACGGTAGACCACTATAGTTGGTGTTCCGGAAAGCGCGGCCTGCAATGTCACAGTGCCGGATGTAGCGATCGCCAGTGTGGCGCTATCCAGTTCGGACACTCCATGTCTTGATATCGTGACCCTCCCCTTGAGTGCAGGAGGAATATCTATTTCACTCTCTTCGAAAATCGGCGCAAGGCCAAGGACGAATCTTGCTTCCGGAATTTTCGATGCTATTATCCCCACTGCTCCAAGAATGGCCGGAAAAACTCTTTCCATCTCCTGCCGTCGGCTTCCAGGATACAGGACTATCTTGATTTCCCCGCCACTTTCAGGCAACCGCTTTGGTCCTCCGGGCGAAGGTATCTCATCGAGCATAGGATGACCCGCGCAATAAACAGGGATATTCTGATCTCTGTAGAATTTCTCTTCGAAGGGCAGAATAACGGCCATCAGGTCCACCGACCTCCTGATGCGCCCGATCCTCCACCCCCCCCATGCCCATACCTGTGGACTGATATAGTACAGGACCGGAACTCCCCGGGATCTCGCATACCCGGCGATCCTCAGATTCATGCCCGGATAATCTACGGGGATATACAGATCGATTTTCTCTTCACGAAGGATTTTTTTCAGTTTATTTTCAAGTGCGATTATCCGGGGAATCCCGGAAACGATCTCGGCAAATCCCATGAAAGCGAATTCTTCAAGGGGAAAGATGACCTCGGCTCCAGCTCTCTTGAGTTTCTCTCCACCCATAGCGATCACTCTGCAACCCGGGTCTATTGAGCGGATCTTTCTTATAAGAAGGGAAGCGTGTTCGTCACCGCTGGTCTCACCGCAAGTCACGAGGATAGTCCTCACTTCGACTATCCCTCCTTTTGCCCGATGCATGAGAGGATCTTCTCAGCCATTTTCAGCGCTTCCAGCGCCTGTTTGCCCGTCACTACCGGTTCAGTCCCGGTCCTGACAGCATTGACGAAAGATTCTATCTCGTTTTTCAACGGTTCACTTTTGTCGATCTCTGTATCAACAGGTCTGATAAATGCCGTAGGGTCACCTGCCAGCGTTTCCATCGAGATATTCTCAGCTCGACTGTAGGCCTCTATCTCTTTTGCTCTGAAATCAGCGGAGATATACATGTTTTCCTGGAAGAACCTGACTTTTCTCAGTGGCTCTATCGATATCCTGCTTGCTGTGAGGTTCGCCACACAACCGCTTTCGAATTCGAGCCGTGCATTCACTATATCGGGAGATGAGGTCAGAACGCCAGCGCCTGAAGCTCTGAGCTCAGTCAAATTGTCGCCTTTGAGTAAAGTAAGTACAATATCAATATCATGGATCATCAGGTCAACAACCACAGAGACGTCTATACCTCGTGGGGTGAATGTCCCCAATCTATGTGATTCTATGAAGAGTGGTTTGTCGACAAGACTTTCCACCGCGGCAAATGTCCCGTTGAACCGTTCGATATGACCAACCTGAAAGACCAGTCCTCTTTCTTTCGCGGCGGCGACCATACCTGCTCCCTGAATGGAATCAGATGCGATCGGCTTTTCGACAAGGACATGGACACCCATGTCGAACGCTCTCATTACCGTTTCGTAATGGTCCGTCGCCGGCGTACAGATACTGACGAGATCCACGTCATCAAGAAGCGCCCC
Organism: Candidatus Latescibacterota bacterium; assembly: GCA_019038625.1. NCBI lineage: Bacteria > Pseudomonadati > Candidatus Latescibacterota > Candidatus Latescibacterota bacterium. The sequence goes on from JAHOYU010000021.1 coordinate 4,861, forward strand.
GGCATCTTCACATACTTCGCACTTGAACTTCTCTGCCGTAGATGAGGCTCTCTCTCTCAGGCTGTCGTGAACGAGTACAGTATCCACATCAGGAATACCCGCATATATCCTGGCGTGGTTGGTTCCAAGGCTGCCCGTACCGATGACGCCTGCTTTCAGGCCGCTACCATTCTCTTTCATATCACTCCCGATTATTCTAGGTGTGTTGCTTACCTGGTCAGGCCTCGTTGTGACCTGCCGATGAATTCCAGCAAGCTCTCTATTTCTGGTGTCTGGGGCAGCTCGTCTCTGATCCTCTCCAGCGCCGGAGTAAGGTTGAGGCCGCTCCGGTATATATACCGGTACGCCTTTTTCAGCAAGTTTCTCTGCTCAACCGTAAAGCCGCGTCTCTCCAACCCTACCGTATTGAGGCCACTCGGCTTCGTGGGGCATCCCCCGAACTTGAAAAACGGAGGAATGTCCTGGGAGACTCTGCTGCCGCCACCTACAAACGAATGAGCACCGATTGAAACGAACTGATGAACAGGGACCATACCCCCTATGATCGCCCAGTCCCCTATAGTCACATGTCCCGCAAGATTGACGGCATTGGCTAGAATCACGTTGCTACCGAGAACACAATTGTGTGCAAGATGAACATAGGCCATCAGCAGACAGTCATCTCCAACGACAGTGGACTCATTCTCGCCAGCCGCCAGATTGATCGTCACATATTCCCTTATCGTATTGTTACTCCCGATCCGTACATGACTTTTCTCGCCGGAGTATTTCAGATCCTGCGGTTCACTTCCGATCGCAGCACCGTGAAATACCTTGTTCCCCGAACCGAGCGTCGTATATCCTTCGATCAGCACATTGCTCCCGACAACGGTTCCCTCACCTATAGTCACGTCGGGACCTATGACTGAGAAAGGACCGATTTCGACCCCTTGTGCCAGCTTGGCTCGCTCACTGACCACGGCACTCGGATGAATCTTCGGCGACATTCCTTCGCTCCTATCGCAACACGATGGTTGAACTAAGGTTGGCTTCAGCAACGACCTTTCCGTCGACATATGCTAATCCCCTCATCTTACAGAATCTTCTTTTCAGTGAGACCATCTCCAGCTCGAACCGAAGCTGGTCGCCCGGCACAACAGGTTTCCTGAATTTCGCTCTATCTATCCCCATAAAATATACCAGATACTTTTCAGGATTATCGACACTCGACAACAGCAGTATTCCTCCAACCTGGGCCATTGCTTCAATGATCAATACAGCGGGCATTATCGGATGTCCCGGAAAATGCCCGATAAAAAACGGTTCGTTTATCGTCACATTTTTTATTCCTACTACCCTTTTCTTGTCCTCCAATTCGAGGATCCTGTCTATGAGCAGGAAGGGATACCTGTGAGGCATAATTTCCTGAATAACATTGATATCCCAGAAATCGTTGTTCGGCCCCATCGCGGTGAGCGCCTTCTTCTTCTTGTCTTTATCCAGCAGACGCACGAACTCAAGATTATAGTTGTGGCCAGACCTGACCGCTATGATATGCCCCTGTATCGGCTGACCGAGTAGACTGAGATCGCCGATGATATCCAGGACCTTGTGTCTCACGAATTCGTCCGGGAACCGCAAGGGCTCTTCGTTAAGTATACCGTTTTTATCTACGACCACCGCATTCGCCAGGCTACCGCCCTTGATCAGCCCCTCAGCCTTCAGCATATCTACGTCCGACATGAGGGCAAATGTCCTCGCCGGCGCGATCTCACGCTGGAATATTTCCGGATCGATGTCTAAAGATATGAACTGTGTTCCTATATGCGGATTATCGTACTCTATTGTAAAGCTTATCTTGAAGCCCTCATAAGGCAGGGCGATTATCTCAATATCGTCCTTCTGATAGCTTATCGGGGTCGTCACCTTGAAGACAGGAACAGGAACTCCCTGATTCTCAAACCCTGCAATATTCAGCGCGTCAACCAGAGATGCACAACTACCATCCCTCGGCTCTGGAGGTTCATCAGCATCGATATCGATATAGAGGTTGTCGACCTGCAGCCCCGAAACTGCTGCGAGAATGTGTTCAACTGTATGAATCACCGTCTCACCGCTTGACAATGTTGTATTTCTCTTGATATCGCCAGAATGGATGAATTTCGGAGTGGCAGGGATCTCTACCACCGGATCGAGGTCGACTCGCCTGAATATTATCCCTGTACCGTTCTCTGCCGGCCTGAACACGGTCGTTACTTCTACCCCTGTATGAAGTCCTGTTCCCTTGAAGGTGAACGGGGCCTTAATCGTTCTCTGCTGTCGAACCACTTCCTGATCCTTTCTCGAGGGTCTCCACCCTTTTCTGCAGGTCTCGGAAATCCTTCAGAAGACCGGGAAGTCTTGTCGAGGCAGCATATATCTTCCTTGCAACAGAATGTTCACGGGCAGGATAACCTGAGACATTCGTGGCCGGAGGAATCGACTTCGTCACACCGCCCTGAGCTCCCACCATCGCTCCCTCACCGATCTTGATATGTCCCACCAGTCCTGCCTGTCCGGCAAGAACAACGTTTCTTCCAAGCTCTGTACTGCCTGATACTCCGACCTGAGCCGCAAGTACGGAATCCTCCCCGACTATCACGTTATGTGCTATCTGAACAAGATTATCTATCTTCGAACCACGTCTTATCAGTGTCACTCCTGTAGTGGCCCTGTCGATTGTCGTATTTGCGCCTATCTCCACATCGTCTTCTATCTGTACTATCCCTATCTGGGGTATCTTCTGATGAAGACACCCGTCTTTCGCGTATCCGAATCCGTCACTACCGATAACAACACCTGAATGTATGATCACGCGGGAACCGATCTCGCTTTTCTCCCTGATCGTCACATGGGGATATATGAGGCAGTCCTCACCGATCACTACATCTTCATTTATGCAGGCGAGTGGCAGTATCGTTGCCCTGTCGGCAATTCTGACATTCTCACCGATCACGACATAAGCACCTATCGAAGCCTCGGCACCGATTTCAGCGCTGTCCGCGATGACAGCCGTAGGATGGATCCCCCGGGGATACTTTTCCAGATGTCCCATCGTGAATAAGGTCACGACCTTAAGAAATGCAAGGTATGGGTTTTCTACCCTGATCACGGCACCGTTAAAATTACCGTTACTACCTGCTATCAGGGCAGAAGCTTTTGTGGAAGCGAGGAACGACTCATATTTCGGGTTGGCGAGAAAAGTTATCTCGCCCTCACTGGCTTCCCTGATGCCAGCTACACCCTCGATTTTGACATCGCTGTCGCCGAGGACTTCTCCACCGACTACTTTTGCAAGCTCTCCCAGACTATAAACAGTCATATGACCATCCGATTCCTGTTCCTGTCAGACCAAAGGGGATTTATCCGGAAAGTCTAACCCCCGATTGGTCAAAAAGCAAATAATTAAAGTCTCCTGTCATACCTTGACAGTCATAATTTACTGATTAGCCTCCAGTTGCGACTCCAGAACCGCGATTACCTGATCCGTGATATCTATAGTCTTGTCCGCATAGACTATGTTTCCCTGCGAGGAATCGAATACTATCGTATAACCTTCGTCCTCTGCCAATCTGGCTATCACGGCATTGATCTTTTCGACGATCGGGGAGGTAAGTTCCTGGTTTCTTCTGGCAGCTTCACCGGTCTCACCAAATACATCCTTCATGTACTTCTGGTAATCACGCGCCTTCGTTTCGAACTCGACTTTCTTTTCCTGGAGTTTTTCCTCACTGAGCATCAAGGACTGGCTCTCTATGTTCTCGCGCAGCCTCGCAAGCTCAGTCTCCATTTCTTCTGCCTTTTTCTTCCAGGCTTCGACTTCCTTCTTATAGACCTCTTCAGCTTCCACGGTCTCCTTGAATTCGGCAAAGATCTTGATCGTATCGATATATCCGATCTTTACTTCATCCGCTCTCAGTGCGGTCAAGGGCACCATCGTAAAAAGATATGTCGCCAGCAATATAACAGATATCTTCCTTTTCATCTCCTGCCTCCTTTTAAAGTTTTCCGACTGATCTATAATTACTTTAATTACCTCAACAAAACCGGAATCTAGAAGAAAGTGCCGAAGGTGAAGTGAGGCTCCCATCCAGCGCCACCTTCCTTGTCGAATCCGTAACCATAATCAAATCCGAGATTTCCCATACCGGGCATTTCGAGTCGCACACCTAATCCCAGGCCTCTCTTCAGACTGAACATGTTCGCGTCTCGAAACGAATTCCACGTATTCCCCGCATCGAAGAAAAACATTCCATATATCTGCTGATTGAAAGGAAACACGACCTCCTGCGTATACTTTGTCATAAATCGTCCGCCGACGTAGGGATCGTTTCCTTCCGGTACCACTTCATAGAAATCGTATCCTCGGAGAGGGTACCGTCTGTTGCCACCAAGTCTGAACTTTTCGTAATCCTCGATCTTCTCCCCACCATAACCTTCTATCAGGCCGATGTCGACATCGAGATGGAAAGTAAATTTCCAGAAAAGGTTCCTGAACCAGGACATTCCGGCGTTGTACCTCACAAACTTCACGTTCCCACCAAACGGGCCGCCGGCGAGTTCGACACTGAGATTCGTCTTGGATCCTGTGCTGGGATGGAACGGGCTGTCTGTCGAATTTCTCGACACACTCAAGGTCACAGTACTCTTGATGAGAGGCCATCCGACTTTTCTCAAGCTACCTCCCGCAGGATATGCCGGATCAAAATCGGTCAATTCGATATTCTCGAGCCTGTACATCGCGAAGACCCTCGCGTAATCCAGCCAGGGCATCCGATGTCCCGCCTGAACGGAGAATCCTTTTCTTCTGTCAGTGTAGTACTGCTGACTTATCCTGTCCTGGATCCAGTTGAAGACACTTACCGTCAGGTTGACATCGGTATTGAACAGGTGGGGCTCCATATACCTGATATTCATATTTTTTCGCCACCTGCCGAATTCCCAGTCGAGCGAGACAGTCTTTCCCCGTCCAAGGAAATTCGTTTCCTGCACACCGAGAAATCCGCTGAGCTTGTTGAGCTGGGAGAATCCGAACCCACCCTTGAAATTCCCGGTCTGCTTCTCCTCAACATCTATCAGAAGATTGATTTCGCCATCTTCGTTGACCGGCTCAGTATCAATCATTGGTGGCCCGGCAAAATAACCCAGCTGGAAGATCTCCCTGATCGATCTCTGGACATCTCCCAGAATAAACCTGTCTCCCGGATATACATCGAGCTCGCGCCTGATCACCGTCTCAAAAGTCTTGGTGTTCCCACCGATCTTGATCTCTTTTATTGACGCGGGATTGTTCTCGATGATATCGAGACTCAGGTCGATCTTTCGCCTTCTGATATTCTGCCTTGGTCTGACTCTGCTCCAGATATACCCTTTTTCCCAATAGAGACTGTTGATCGCCATCTGAGTGAAATCCACGTTCTCAAGGGAGTACGGGTCTCCCTTCTTCAGAGCGATGAGAGACCTTATATCTTCGTCCTCTACTACTTTATTACCGCTCCATTTCAGGTCACCAACATAATACCTCTCACC